>JAEWYG010000243.1 GCA_023395755.1 Actinomycetes bacterium
GTGTTTTGAGTATATGAATAACTCGGAGACCATGTTTAAGGATGTGCATAAGCTTCTGCCTGGTCACTTCATGGTGTTTGAAGATGGAAAACTTTCTACTGAATGCTATTACAAAATTACCTACAAAATTGACGATTCGAAAGATTTGGACGAATGGGCCCAGGTTATCACTGAGGCGTTCGACGAATCGGTGGCAACGCACGAGATTGCCGACGTTGAGATTGGTAGCTTCCTTTCGGGTGGCATCGACTCGTCGCTTGCCGCGTTCTGCATGGGACAGCATGCCCCCGATATTAAGACGTTTTCAGTGGGCTACGACATCGGGTGTGAAGATAAGATGGCTCAAATTGCCGCGCAGTCCGACTTCGAGATCAAGCTGAACGAGTTAGACGATGCAACGGCGTTTGCTGAGTGGGCGAACTTGCCGAACTTCCAAACAAAAGTGAGTGCGCAGGAGTTCCTCGACATCGTGCCTACCGAGCAGTACCACATGGATGAGCCTTTGGGGGCGCCGAGTGCTATCCCCTTGTTCTTCGTCAGCAAACTTGCTCGTGAGCAAGTGAAGGTGGTGCAGTCGGGTGAGGGTGCCGATGAGTTGTTTGGTGGTTACTGGATATATCACGACCAGTATGAGTTTGAAAAGTATTTCAAGATTCCGCGTCCCTTGCGTGCTGCAGCAGGTGCTGTTGCCGAGAAACTACCGCCGTTTCATGGACGCCGTTTCGCCATGCGAGGGTCGGGCGGGCCGGAAAAGTCGTATCAGCGCGCGTCGATGAACTACATGTGGGATGAGATTCCCGATGTGCTGCGCAACTACGAGGGTCCTTGCAAGCCGTGGGAGTGGTGCAAGCCGCATTTCGATGCCGTTGCCGATCAAAATCTCGATATTATTACGGCTACGCAATACGTGGACATGGTTAGCTATATGCCCTTCGACATCTGCCTGAAGGCCGACAAGATGTCCATGTCGCAGTCACTTGAACTGCGCGTGCCATTTCTGGACAAGAAGGTGCTTGACGTGGCGCTACAGCTGCCCACTGCGTGTCGCGTAACCGATAACCATGCCAAGTATGCCCTACGAGTGGCTGCGAGCAAGCTCGGCTTCCAGAAGAAGGTGGCAGAAATGCCTAAGCAACCCTTCATCACTCCGCTGACGGTGTGGTTGCAGACCGACGAGTACTATGATCGCATCAAGGCCGCCTTCACGGGTGAGGCCGCACACGAGTTCTTCAACGTGGACTACCTAGTGCAGATGCTTGACGACCACAAGTCCGCTGACTTCTCTACGGTGGAGGGACGCGGCAAGCTCAAGATGATGCGCATCTGGAACATCTACTGCTTCTTGTGCTGGTACGAGGTGTTCTTTGGTGAGAGCAGCGAAAAGCTGCAACCGAAAACGCAGGTGGGTTGAGGCAATAGGAAGGTAGAAAGATCGACGCACTCTGGCGTAAATTGAAATCGGATAGACTTAAGGGTAATTCAGCTAATAGCTCCGATCCGCTAAGCCGGTTCGGAGCTATTTTTATGGTCGATATTTTTGCTAATATTTATCGGTATGGCAGCCTGAACATGCGTCGAAATTTCTATTGTGATGGCAGGAGGCGTAGCAACTGTCGATACTTTTTGGCAATTCGACATTGTCGACTGTTCCGCTGCTGGAAACAGTATGGCTGGTGTGGCAGTCTGCGCAGTCCATCGGTGTACCGTTTTCAGATTCATGCGGGAATTTTTCAGCATTCTCATCGATGAGCCTGTGGGGATTGACTGGACCTGAGGAGGGGTCAATATAGTTGGCCGATTTTGCCATCACTTCATCGTAGGTGTGGCAGGAAAGACATTCTTCGGTCTTCGCAGGTGGAAGAGTTACTTGCTGTTTCTGAGAGGTTTCCGTTTGATTGTTTTTGTCGGGGGGTTTTTCGTTGACATTCGGCGCACATGCGGTCAAAGACAGACAAACGAAAGAGGCGATCATGATTATTAAGATATTTTTTCTCATGGAAAAGCTGCCTATCTGTAAAGAGAATAAATTTCTGGGAGGGGTCGATAGGAGGTGATGTTTTTCCTATCGACCGAGAGAAGGGCTGTCTTCTTTTGAAGATTATGAAAGTGGCTTTTCTTCTGCTACGTTCTCGCCGGCTATGCGGGCGGCTGTGGCGTAGTGGCCCAGGCTGTTGTGCGGCTTGCGCCAGCCAAGAGCGTTTCCACATTCGCCGGCTGCGTAAAGATGGGGAATAACAGGCTCGTCGTTTACGGAGATAACTTCGCAACTCTGTAGTGCTGAGCTGTCGATTACTTGTGCCTTGCTGTTTACGCGCGCTCCATTGCGGCCGGTGTGTCGAATGAGACTCGCTCGTCCTGCATAATAGGGCGGAGTCATAATTTTCGCGGGAAGCTGCGTTCGGCCGAAGTCTTCATCAACTCCTGTTTCAACGAAGCTGTTGTATCGTTCGATAGTTGTTTTTAAAGCGTCTGCGGGTAAGTTGGTTTTTTTAGCTAACTCTTCAATGGTGTCTGCGATGGCAATGCAGTTCGGGTCAAACAGAGATCCAGTAAGAGGGTTGGGATTCGCCATCTCGTCTACAGGCCAACCGACTGTGCTTGCCATGGAAGAGTCGCACAGCGCCCATACGTTACGTGGCGCGGGGAGGGCTAGATAGGCTTTGGTGTAGTCGGATATTTCGGGGTTTTCGCAATGCTCGCCTTTGCCACCGCTTGCAATGAGCTGCAAGCGCTGTGCTTCTGCAGATGATCCAAACGCTTCATTTGTTTCTCCCTTTCCGAATAGAGAGGTACTTTTACCGAGCACTTCGTTGAAGTAGCGCTTTCCGTCACCGTTTACTACGATCCCTGTTCCGAAAAAGGCATCGCTACCGAGCGTTTTCGCGCGTGCCCAGCCCTTGTTATCGCGCCAATCCAAGGGTTCTTCACCCCAACTCCAAAACGAGCTGACACCCCACCAGATCCACAGATAAGAAGAGAAAGACACGTCAGTAAGAATGCCTCCAATCTCACTGATTGCAAGATGTCCGTCGCCGGTTGCTTCGTTATACATGACTCCTACTGCAGGAACACCGCCATCTCCGTAACAGTTCTCGCCGGCTGCACGCGGATCGTATATTTTAACCATATGGTCGTTGTCGGTCCATGACCCTGTTGCCACTACGACACCTTGTCGTGCCTTAATGTTAATAGTCCCGTTTTCTGTTTCAACTTGAGCACCAACGACGGGGCCATCTTTTTCACGATACAGCTTTGTCATTTTGTGCTTCAGCATAATAGGAACGCCGAGTTCTTCGAGCTTGCGTTCCCAAACTTGCGTCCAGCAGATGCCTGCGTTCGAGCCCGACCCCCAGCCACCTACGTATACACCAGGATTTGCAACGGGATTCATTCCTCGTTTAATGGGAGGACGAAGCATGCCGACATCAAGCTTGCCCCATTTGATGCCTAGATCTTCCATCCATTGAACAGTTTCTGCACCTCGCTCGCAGAGGGTTTTCATAACATCGGCATCGCCGCGGATTCATCATTGGCGAAGGGGCGCTTAGTAGCATCCCTCATTCTTCGGTCAGTTTGGTTTATTGTGTACCGCAAAAAGGGTTAGTTTTCCTATTTATGCAGGAAGAGCTGGATGTGGCAATTTTTGATGAAGGGCAAACGTGTATTATGTTTAAGGTTTGAAAGGGGGATCGCATGAGTGATGATATGACACGGTGTGGCAGTGAAAAGACTAAATGGGGCGAGAACTTTACAGCGGTAGCGGCCTGTGTCTGCTTTGGGCTATTTTGGGGTATTAGTTACACAAACTTTTCTGATGCATTGTTTGAATTTGAGTTTGCAACTTTTGCAGAAACGCTTTTCCGAGGCTTTTTTGTTATTGCGGTATCCCTTGCTTTTGTCTGGCTTAAAAAGGTGCCTCAAGGCTTATTCCTGTGTATTGTCGTGCTGTGGCCATGCTTGACTGTGTTGCGTTTCATGGACGCCGACTATTCGTATGTATATAGCATTGGCTACGGGCTTTTTATGGCATTCATATTGTGCTGCCTAGGTCTTCTTCTTTGTACGTTTTCGGCCAAAACGCTGTATCTCTTAGTGCCTATTGGGTATGCGCTTGGATATCTTTATGGAATGTCAACTTCTTTTCTGTTGTATCCAGGTGCTCTGAACGCAATTCTGGGGATGATTATTCTCGTGGGTTTATATCTTTTAATGAGTAAGAGGAATTTGCTATCTAGGGGAGGTACCTCGAAAAGACCACGCTTCGCTTTAACGGTTCAAAATACTGTAAAGCATCTACTCGAATCGCTTTCTGATACGCGTTTGTCGCTGTTTTTTTGGTGCGGGTGCGCTCTTTTTAGTGTTAATAGGCATGTGGTTTCGAATTGGTTCTGAGACTGCATCGATACTATGGCTTTTTGATTATCGTATAGGTATTGGTTGCATCGTCTCTTTGTGTGTTACTGCTTTCGTACTTACTGTAGCGCGCGGTCGTTTCGGTGTTAAGGCATTTTCATTTCTTACCTTATCTGTGTTTTTGCTGGTTCTTCTTGCGAACGCGCTTCTGTGGGAGGGGGCGCCGTTAATTATCTGGCGATTTGCTGGAGTATGGCTTGCGGTTTGTGAAGCGGTCATTTTCGTTTTATGTTTTGCTTCCAAGGCTTCGTTTGCTAGGAAAATGACCTTATTTGGATTTGTGCAAGGTATGGTGTATATCTTGTTGGCACTAGGAAATGTGTTTGAGAGTGTGTTTTTTAGAATGATGCCGTTTGATAGTTTTTCGTTTCTTCTCCTGTCGCTTGCTTTCGCTATTGCATTAATTATCGCCATGGCTGCCGAATTGTTCTTACGAGTGAAGGAGAAGGGGGTAACTGAGGCTTCGGTGCGTAATCAGGCCGCTGAAGAGCTGCCTGCCCTCTCTTCGCTTTGCGGTCGTTTCGGTGTTACCTCGAGAGAGGCGGAAATTTTGGAAAGTTATTCACGAGGGCGTAGTACGTCAAGGATAGCGGAAGATCTTGTTTTGTCTGAGCATACGGTGCGCTCTCATTTGAAGAGGGCGTATGGAAAGCTGAGTGTGCACAGTCGTCAAGAACTTATTGATGCGATTGAAAAGGAATCTGAACGTATGGCAAAAGGGTAGTTCCAGCCTTTTGCCATACGTCTTTTGTTTACGCTCGGTTTAGTTTGCCTTTAATCTTGCTCGCAATCGATCCGACAAATGCGGCCTCGGGCACCTTCAATTTAAGGGCAAGCCCGAAGGTGATAACAAGAGCTGGAATGCCGCTCAGGGCAAGGTAGGCCAACGCTTGAAAAATAGATCCGTTTAGTGGTTCGATAAATGCTCCTAGTAGAAACTGTATGCCAAACCCAACCGCGGCACCCAATGCACCCAGTAGCAGAGCGGTGGCAAAGGCACGAATTGTTGAACGAAGTCCGAAAGCTCCTAAGTGCTTACGTAAGTATAGGAACAAGCAGAGGTCACTCACGATATAAAACGCAAGTTCAGCCAGCGCGATGGTCTCGATAGGCAAGTTGGTATTGCCCCGCGAAACCAATAATGCTGCTCCAGCAGTTAACGCTATCTGCACCAGAGCTGCGCCTATATTGAAGCAGGCGAACGCAGTCATTTTGCGCAGGCTGCTAAACACTTTCTGCAGGTAGGTATTTACGGCGTAAAACGGTAGCGCGAGAGCGAACACAGCAAGATAATTTGATATGGACATTATGTTTGCAATGGTGAAGGCGCCAGCGTGGTACAGAGTAATGAGTGGCGAAGAAAATACGATAAGATACAGGGCAAAAGGAACCATGAAGAAGAGGATTTGGTTTGTGCCCGAGACAATGCCTTTTTTTACGCCTTCGATATTGTCTTCGGATTGCATGTCTGCAAGTTCTGTGAACATGGCTGTAGTAATAGGTACCGCCAAAAACGCATAGGGAAGCGTGAACCATAGACGCGAATAAGCAAGAATGGAAGGGCCGCTTTCGGTAAAAACCAGCGATGCGGCCTGTTGAACTGATACGACAGCGAACGACCCCAACATTACGATAACCGCCGGAATGCCTATTGCAAGCGTTTCTCGCAGTGCTGGGTCACGAAAATCGATGCGTGGGCGAAGGTGGATGCCGTTGCGTTTGAGTGCAGGCAGCTGAATAGCCATTTGGATGAATACGCCAAGTGGGTTGCCAATGGCAATTATCAGTAAGGCTAGCTGAGGGTTGCTAGGGGCAATAAACGCATACGCAAGGAATGTGCCTATTACGATGACATTGTTTGCTACTGGTGCGATGGACGACCAGAGATAATCTCTGTTTGCGTTAAGTAGGCCGGAAACGATAGCGCTTACGCCATAGAATACGATTTGAATGGCAAAGAATTGGAAGAAGTACACCGAGGTGGACATTTCGGCTTGGTTGCTCATAAAGCTTTGAGTGAAGATGGCCTGTGCGGGAAATGCCATGCAGCCCAGCGAGACTATTCCGAGAAAAACGACCACGAGGGAAAGTAGGTTTGAGGCATAGCGATTACCTGCTTCGGCTCCCAGCTTTTTTTTCACCGATAGGTACACCGGTAAGAACGCTGTGACTAGCATGCCTCCAACTACCAGTTCATACAACTGATTTGGCAGATTGTTTGCCACTTGGTAAGAGCTTGATAACAGCGTGGATCCGAGTGCGAATGCCATGGCCCAGGTGCGGATGAAGCCGGTTACGCGTGATGCTAACACGCAGATGCTGATAAGCGCTGCAGACGAGCCAACTGATGCTGTCGTATCCTCCGATTGAGGTTGTGGCGCAGCGGCGATTGTTTTATCGGTTCCGGTATGGCGACCACTTATGCGAATTTTTCCGGTAGCCCCAAAGGCAAGTATATCTTCTTGTGCCTTATGGGGGTCGGGTGTTTGGGGTTCAAACGGATCGTGCAGTACGGTGCGATCTTGTCCTGCGTGGTTGCCGCCAATATGTATTTCCGATGTCTCACCTGGTGCGGCGCTGCGTAAGCGCCCTTTTGCGCTTGCCGGATCGATACGCGGTTCGGGCCGAGGCATAACTTTCTTGGCAACAGCGGCGGCAATGGCGGTACGATCCAGCCCGGCGTGTCGGCCACCTACCCGTATCTCTGAGGTGGAGCCAGGGTCGGCTGCGCGTGCATGCGAGGGCGTCGTGCGCGAAGAGGGTTCCTGAAGAGGAACTGCTGGCGTGCCCGATGGTTTGGGATCGGAAGTGCGTGTATGTTGAGCTCGTGCGAGCTTGTCGGCCATGGACAGACGCTTTCTGGCGTATCGGATATAATGGCCCCATCATAGCAAACTGGGAAAGAAGACCCTCATGCACATCGTCATCGTACGCAATAATTCCAACTCGCAGGCCGTGGACGCATCATTGCTGTTGGCTACTTATCTGGCAACCCAGGGCGTGAACTACACGCTGGTTGATTCTTCCGATTTATCAGTACGCTGTGACCACAGTGAACTAAACGAAGCACTGACTGCTGGCGTGCAGATGGCTGTGGTGTTGGGTGGCGACGGGACCATTCTACGTACCGCCCGCCAGATTGGCACGTCGGGCGTGCCTCTGTTGGGGATCAACTTCGGACGATTAGGTTTTTTGGCGAACTCAAGCGAAGAGGGTGTGATATCCATTACGGCGGCTGCTTTGGCTGGTGATGTGATAGCTGAGCAACGCACGAATTTACGTATTGATGTGGTGTGTGAGGGTGAGCGTGACCCATGGGCTGATGATGTGCAAGAATTTGCTGCCTGCGATACCGAGAGAGAAGTTCCTCAAGATAAAAATCTCGAGGAGAAAGCGATAGAGTGTATGCCATCGGGTTTCCCGTGTGGTCCGTGTGCTCGTACATTCTTTGCCTTAAACGAACTTGCGGTAACGCGTGGATCAAACGGCCGTATTGTTGATTTCGGTTTGGACATCGCTGGTGTTCATGTTGCCGACATGCGCGGAGACGGACTGGTGGTGGCTACTGCCACTGGTTCAACAGCCTATGCGCTTTCGGCGGGAGGACCCCTCGTTTCACCTGGATTTTCAGGGTTGGTTGCGGTTCCGTTGGCTCCCCATACTCTGCGTTCGCGGGCCATTGTTACCGCGTCGAGTGATGTGGTGGAAATGGATTTATCGCACAACCGTGATTATAGTGAGGCTACGTTATTCGCCGATGGTGATCCGCTGCGCTTCGAGCGGCCGGTATGTCGTGTCTATGTTCGACGCGGCGATGTCCCTACGATTCTTTTGCGCTATCAACGCGAAGGATTCTACGAACACGCTGCAAAAGTGTTCTTCTAGTAACGGCGAGCGTACTTTCGCAGATTATTGCAACTTCAACGGAAGTGCCGAATCTTGTTCCGAGGGAAATGATAGACCCTTAGCGAAAGCCTTATCGGGGGCGGACGATCTTAAAAACCTCACCCTCCATCTGGTATTTATCAATATACAAAAAATACTAAGCATGCATTTAAATGCTTGACTAAGCGTTTATCCTAGCGTATTTTACAGGAAGACTTCATGTCAACGACAATAAGATTCAAGTTTATGATAGGGAAGCTTACAGCAGGGAGTTATAAGATGTGGCGGTAAGTAAGTGTGTTTTGGGCAAAGGTAATACTTTGACAGTTAAGGCAGCGGCAAAAGACATCAAGGTACGAAAGACACAACAGTACGTGTCGCTACAGTTGGTGATGGTGACATTGCCTTTACGCTAGAAGCTGAGGCTGACTTGGGGGCTGTTACTAGATGGCTTCGCTTTGG
>JAEWYG010000095.1 GCA_023395755.1 Actinomycetes bacterium
CCACTCATATTCAGACACACTTTTTGTCCGAGTAGAAAAGTCGATTTATTTGACTTATTCCATAAAAAACGGGCGCTGACCTGAGTCAACGCCCGAAATTGGACACACTTTTTGTCCTATAGGCCCGTTTCTCTCGCTCAAGAAATGGGAGGCAGTTCACGGTGATTAGGCACTTGTTGATGTTCCCGTACTGCTTCCTGTACCAGAAGCGCTCGCGTTAGCTGTCTGACCCTCGGTTGAAGAAGAACTTTTTGTGCCAGACGTTGTCGCATTCGGATGGTCCGTTTTCCATTTCTCCAAATAAGTGTTGAAATCTACCGACACCATCGGTACGCCATTTGCATCCGTGGTATCGAATGCAACTTTCTCACCGTTCACCGTTACCGTAACCGAATCGCTCATCCAACAAGCAAGGCTCCAGGTGCCAGTAACATCAACAGTTTCCTTCGAACCGGCTGTTAAGAATACCTGCGAAGCGGTACCGTTCACGGTAATCACCGCGTAGGGGTCTTGACCCTTTGCCACCTCATAAATCACCTGTACGCTCGTGGGTGCAACCTCAACCGGTGTTTGCTGCTGCTGTTGCTGTTCCCCATCTCCCTGGCCGTTTTGCGTCGTATCAGTCAAACCTGTCACGGGAACCTTAGGAACATCTCCGCTACTATTTCCCTTATTGCCAAACACCAAGACCAATACCACGATAAGCACCACGAGTATAACGGCGCCTGCAATAATAAAAGGAAGCTTCGACTGCACCCCATTCGGAGCTTTTGGTCCAGCGTAAAAGTTTGTGTATTGCGTTGTAGGAAGCGCCGTATGTCTACTTGTATGCGTACGGCCCTCCGAATAACGACGATCAGATCCTGAGTTTGCGCCATCGCGCTGGCCGTAATCGGCGCGACTATACGCCGTGCGATCGTCGTACAGCGCCCTCCCGAAAGCATTCTGTCGCGGAACATGCTCGACGGATTCTTCTTCTTGGCGAACTGTCCGCGAAGAGCGACGCGTACGCGTCGCTTCACCCATATCAAAACCCGACGCAGCAGGCCTCACGTCTGAACGTGCTCTACCCACTTGATAGGCGTAGGCTTCATCCAGATACATGCGAGTTATCTCGGTAGGATTCAAGCCCAACAGGCGTGCATAGGCATTAACCATGTTGCGCGTATATCCACGCGGTGGCATACGGGAAAAGTCGTTGCCCTCAATAGCTCGCAGGATGTCTGGACGTATACGCAATCTCCGCGCTGCGGTGGCAAGGTCATAACCCTTACGTTCCCGGGCCTCCTGTAGTACCGATCCGAATGTCATCCGTGCCACGTTGTCACCCCTCTGCCGCATCTTGCGCTTCAAACGCCTTCAGCGTTTCCAGTTCCATGGCGTCTACCAGCACGTCGCGGGGTTTACTGCCATTTGGCGGCCCCACAACGCCCTTATCCTCGAGCATGTCCATTATACGCCCAGCGCGAGAATAGCCAACTTTCAGGCGCCTTTGTATGTTCGATGTCGAGCCCAAACCGCTCGCTACAATAATATCAGCAGCTTCCCAAATAAGCGGGTCATCGTCCGAACAACTTCCACCGCTTCCGTCGGGTTGAGAAGCACCCAGTGTTATAAGGTTTGTCTGCAAAATTTCGGAATGATATTCAGGTTCACCTTGTTGTTTAAGCATATCCACGACAGCATTGATTTCATCTTCAGAAACATAACAACCTTGAATGCGCTGCGGTTTCGACAATTCCGGCTTTGAAAGCAGCAAGTCTCCCAGCCCGATAAGACGCTCAGCCCCCGGCGTATCAAGTACAACGCGACTATCAATACCACTTGCTACGTTAAACGCGATACGATTCGTAATATTCGCCTTAATGAGTCCCGTAACTACATTTGTTGAAGGACGCTGCGTAGCCACAATGAGATGAATGCCAGCAGCGCGCGCAAGTTGCGCAATACGACTGATGGAGAACTCCACTTCCTTACCCACGTTCATCATGAGGTCGGCTAGCTCATCGATGATGATAACGATATAGGGCAACTCGTCGCCCAATTCGCGCGCAGAAGGCTCTTCGCCCGCATCGATCGCCTTCTGCTGTTCGGCTAACTCAGCTTGTACCTTGGCATTATACTGGCCAATGTTGCGCGCCCCCACCTTAGAGAACACCTTCAAACGGCGCTCCATTTCAGCCACACCCCACGACAGCGCGCTCGCTGCTTCACGAGCTTCGGTAACAACAGGCACGTAGAGGTGCGGTATGCCGTTATAGGGCGTAAATTCCACGCGCTTGGGGTCGATCATAATGAAGCGTACCTCGGAGGGCGTAGCGCGCATGAGAATAGACATAATCATGGCGTTAACCGACACCGATTTGCCCGAACCAGTGGTACCACCAATAAGCAGATGAGGCATCTTAGCTAGATCTGAAACAATGGAGCGACCCTCAACGTCTTTACCGATGGCAACCTGTAAGGGTCCCTCTTGTGCATCCTTAAGAACATCTCCCAAAAGCACCGTTTGTCGCGTGCGATTTGGTACCTCGATACCAACAAAGTTGGTGTCAGGAATAGGCGCAAATATACGCACACCAGGTGCCGCAAGAGCTAATGCAATATCTTGTTCAAGCGCTGTGATACGACTCACGCGTACGCCAGAGGGTAAATCTACCTTAAACAAGGTGACCGTTGGGCCAGCAACCCAACCAACGACTTCAGCAAAAATGCTGAAACTCTCAAGCGTTTCTTGCAGGCAGTCGGCTGTCTCACGCAATTCGGTGTCGTTTGCCTTATCCTTTTTGGAAATAGCACTCGTAGCCAACATATCGGGTGTAGGTAGTTGGAAACCATCTTGTGGCTGAGGTGCTGCAAGTGGTGTAGATGATCGAGAAGTTTCCTTTTTTTGTGGCGCCACCTCCACCGCGTTTGAAGAATTGCGCACACGACCAAGTTTGCGTGTGAGAGGTTGTTCCGCGGCATCCGGAGCATCAAAAGAAACAGTGTGACGTCCGCCGATTACCTGAGTGTTCAAAGATTCGGATACGCGACGACCCTTCTTTCTTTCCCCAGCTTCGCCGCGTTCCCCCTTATCTTTCTTATTCCGAGGTAACACACTGGTAGCCTGAGCCTCTTGTGCGGACGTAGGCAGTGCGTCTTTTCCCTTAGAGCGACGAACACGCGCATAGGCGGGTGCTGCAAGCACGCCGGAGGCGTCGTTGGCAGCAGCCTCGGAACGCCTGTCCTGTACGTGTTCGATGAGTTTCGACAGCGAGAACCCAATAATCACAAAACCAGCTACAATAACGCCAAACATAATAATGCACGAGATAACTTGCCCAAGCAAAGTAAATCCAACCCAAGCAATACCTGCACCAATATAGCCACCACGGGCAGAAAGCTGATCAGGAGCAAACAGAGCTGCAGGAGCTCCCTGCTCGCCGACGGAAACAGGCGTAAACAGAGCCAAAAGCACCAGCACCGCTACGAAAATCATAACAAGACCAACCGATACGCGAGCGGGAACACGTTCGCGGTCGAAACGCACGAGGAAGCTTGCTCCGATAACGAGCAAAAAGAACGGCAGGAGATATGCTCCCAAACCTAACACCAGATGCAATGCTGTCGACACAAACGAGGTAACAACCGCATTCGTGGGCATAACAGCTGCCACGAATAGCGCAATGGCAACCACCGCAAATACAACACCCGTAATGTCGCGCCGTGTTCGTTCGTCCATAATACGTCGGCTATCTTCTGGAACGGTACGCGAGGCAGCAGCGCCGTTTTTACGTGCGTTTTTCTCGGCGGGCGATGCAGCCCTACCCTTAGACTTCGGGGCTGGCGAAGATTTGGGTGATTTATTGGATGAAGGTGCTGACTGACGGGCCACGGCCCTGCTCCTTTTGCTGCGTTTAGTGTACGTTTATGATTCGGTTGCGCGGCGGAATGGCCGCCTGCACTTAAGCACATGCGGCCATTATAACTTAAACTTCCAGCAAGTTCACGACAGTCATGGGACGCTGCTTAGTGCGCTCCCATAAAAGAGAAAGGAGCGAGTCGCGAGCAGCTTTCTTTAGCTCACGCACGCCACCCCCCTTACTCAACTGTCGTTTGAGTGCATTTTTTACGGTGGACTGAGCGTCTCTCACTAAGTATTCATCGTCGCCGCCTGTAATACCGTGCATTTCAATTTGCACGTCACCCACGAGGTCTTTGCGCTTACTTGAAATGGCAACCGCCACAGCAGCAAACCCCTGAGAACCAAGCGCATTGCGCTCATCAAGAATATCTTGGGACGTGTCGCCAACGGAGAGGCCGTCAACAAACACAATGCCGCTCTGCACGGTCTCGCCGTGTCTTACGCCATGTGAGGTAAGCTCAAGGCTTTCTCCGTTTTCACAGATGAATACATGTTCAGCCGGCACACCCGTCGCTTCAGCCAAACGCGCGTGAGCGCGTAGATGAGTTGCTTCGCCGTGTACGGGCATAAAGGCCTTAGGACTCACAATAGAAAGAACCAGTTTCAATTCTTCAGCACCAGCATGGCCTGATACATGGACCATGGCGCGCTTCTTGTCGTAAACATCGGCACCAATCTTAGCCAGAGAATTCACTACACGCGTAACGGCCTTCTCGTTACCAGGAACCGGCGTGGCAGAGATAATAACGGTGTCACCCTGATCTAAATCGATGGTTTTGTGTTCGCCATTAGCAATGCGAGCAAGTGCCGAAAGCGGCTCACCCTGACTACCCGTACACATAATAACTACCTGCTCAGGCGGGATACCCTTAAGATCGTAAGCATCCACGATATCTTCGTCGGCAATGTTTAAGTAGCCTAAACGACGCGCAATGTCGGTGTTTTGAATCATCGAACGACCCGTAACAACAACCTTGCGACCATTATCGATAGCGGCATCGCATATTTGCTGCATACGATGGATATGACTGGCGAATGAAGCGATAATTACACGACCTTTTGCCTGCGAAATAATCTTCGCCAGCTCCTTGCCCACCTCAGCTTCGCTTGGCGTGAAGTTGGGATTCTGAGCATTTGTAGAGTCACTCATCATAAGGTCTACACCCGCTTTGGAAAACTTCGCAAGTGCACCAAAATCGGTGGTAACCCCATCGATGGGTGTTTGATCTAGCTTAAAGTCGCCCGTGTGAAGCACATTGCCCGCGGGGCTTTGGAAGAACACGCCTACTGCTCCGGGTATAGAGTGATTAACCGCAAAAAACTCGGCCGTAATGCAGCCTAATTTCACCTGATCGCCGGGTTTAATTTCAACAAGTTTAGCATTTTTAATTTTATGCTCAGCGAATTTACCTTCAATAAGCCCTAGCGTCATCTTCGTACCATAGATAGGTACCTGGCGATCGAGATCCTTCATTAGGTAGGGCAACGTTCCGGTGTGATCTTCGTGGCCGTGCGTAATAATAATGCCACGCAATTTATCGGCATTCTCGAGCACATAGGTATAGTCGGGAAGAATTAGATCGATACCCGGATGATCATCGTCGGGAAACATCAATCCCGCATCGTCCAAGATCATATCGCCCTTGCATTCAAACACCGTCATATTCTTACCGATAGCATCTAATCCACCCAAAGGTATTACCTTAAGTGTCGCATTCGGATCCTTCTTGGGTGAAGCAAAACTGCGGCGTGTACCTTGCTGACCGCTACCCTGCTTTTGGTGACCACCTTGCTGTTGTCCATCTTTCGTCAGATGAGGGCGTTGATGTTCAAGTTGTACGTGCTTGTACGACCGTGTGTTCTTTTCGCGGCCACTGTTGCCTCCGTTCGCACGAGCAGAATTGCCGCGACGATTACCGTGCGCACGGCTCTGCTCGCGCTCGGGGCGCGTATTGTTTTGTTCCATATTATTCCTTATCATACAGCGCCGCCCGCGAGGGCGTCGCATCCGTCCTTGTGCTGCGACGCCTCTGCATCACGGCTTAACGTTTAAGCTTCGAGCACACCTACCTCACGCATGATGGCGGCCAAACGCCTAGACTGCTCCGGGGTAGCATCTACCAAAGGTAGTCGCACTCCACCCACCGGGAAACCAGCAAGGGCAAGCGCTTCCTTCACCAGAATGGGGTTCGAAGTCTCAAATAAACCCTTCATAAGTGGTAGCAAGCCTTCGTGGGCCGCCAAAGCACCCTCGAAGTTACCCGCTGCACACAACTCTACAATCTCTTTCATTCGTGCCGGAGCAACGTTGCCAATAGTGGAAATAACACCATCGCCACCCAGCTGCATAAGCTCATAGGTGGCGGCATCGTCGCCCGAGTACACAGAGAAGCCTTCCGGCGCACCATCAATAATGGTCTTGATCTGAGACATATCGCCCGAAGCCTCTTTTACCGCTACGATATTATCGTGTTCATGGGCCAAACGCAGCGTAGTCTCTGCAGTCATGTTTACCACACAGCGACCCGGGATGTTATACAAAATTATCGGCAGCTCAACCGCGCTGGCAATAACATCGAAGTGAGCATAGATGCCTTCTTGCGGAGGCTTGCTGTAGTACGGCACGACACACATGAATCCGTCAACACCCAGTTTCGCCACATCATGCGCAAAGTCAATGGTATCCGCCGTACAATTGTCACCCACATTGGCAATAACAGGTACGCGATCACCCACGGCTTCTATAACAGCACGAAACAATTCAATCTTCTGCGGATAAAACACCGTCGGACTCTCGCCGGTTGTACCAGAGATAATAAGCGAGTCGCTGCCTCCGTCAACCAACCGCTTAGCCAGCGCCTGAGCACGATTAAGATCTAAATCGCGGTTCTCGTCGAATGGCGTGACCATGGCCGGAATCATGCGGCCGAAGCGGGGCTGCGACATATTCGTCTCCTTTACATACTGAGCACAGACTTCTTCGAATTTTTCTGCGCACACTTTGCATCGAATGCTTAAACGCTTATTATGCCACGAACGGGCGTGCGCATAAGGCTCACGCCATGAAGTTCTCTAAACCTACAATCAGGCCTGATCTCTCCCCTACGCTGCGAATACCCAATAAAACACCTGGCATATAAGAGGTACGATCCCATGAGTCATGACGGAGCGTAAGAGTTTGTCCCATCGAGCCAAACACAACCTCCTGACTTGCCACATAACCCATCGAGCGCACGGAGTGTACGGGTACGCCTTCGACCAACGCTCCGCGAGCACCTTCAGCACCTATAATCTCGGTCTCCTTGCCGGGAGCCCCACTTACGCGTCCCCCTCGCGCTTCGGCGATAATCTGAGCCGTGCGCACAGCTGTACCAGAAGGTGCGTCCAATTTGTTCGCATGGTGAAATTCGATGACCTCAGCTTCCGGAAAATAAGGAGCCGCAGCCTTCGCAAACTCCATCATAAGCACAGCACCAGTCGTGAAGTTTGGTGCATAGAACAGACAGGTACCCACTGGAGCTAATGAAGCGAGCTCTTCAAGTGTATTGTCCGACATACCAGTGGTGCCCACAACGCAATCTACCCCAGCAGGCAACGCGACACGCAAGTTTCCCGCTACCACTGATGGCTGAGTGAAATCTACCAGCACATCAAACGAAACAGCCGACAAGGCATCCTCAACACATGAGAACGTAGGATACTCGGCATTGGACGAAACACCGTGCGGATCAATACCACAGGCAACTTCCATATCATCCGCTTTTCCCACCGCATCGACTACTGCTGTACCCATGCGTCCCGCACAACCCGCCACTGCAACCTTGATCATGCTCTTCCTTTCATCTTTCCTTTTATGACATCTTATCACGTGCAGACAGGCGAAAGTTGCTACGCCCGTCGCTTCAGCACTTGGGCGGCAGTATTGACTGGCAACCGTAAACGACCCGCAAA
Organism: Actinomycetes bacterium; assembly: GCA_023395755.1. Taxonomy (GTDB): domain Bacteria; phylum Actinomycetota; class Coriobacteriia; order Coriobacteriales; family Eggerthellaceae; genus Gordonibacter. Next base: position 7,859 of record JAEWYG010000095.1, read on the forward strand.
ACAATGGAGAGCTGCATACGCAGCCCTCCATGTAACATAATTCTATTGTTTGCTTAGTGCTTAGCTGTCATGACGACGACGAGGGGTACGACTTCCGTTGTCGCTACGATTGCTGCGACCCGGACGATTATCTCGATCGTTGCGTTCGGGGCGTGAGGCACGATCGTCACGGCGAGGTGCAGAACCTTCGGGAGCTTCGGGCTTATCCAAGCGATCAAGCGATATTTTGCCCGTCTTCGGATCCACTTCAAGTACTTCTACCTTAATGACATCGCCCAAGTTCAGAACGTCTTCAACTTTACCCACGCGGCCATTTGCCACGCGAGAAATGTGAAGCAGGCCATCTTTACCCGGTGTCAGCTTAATGAACGCACCGAAGTCCTTAATACCTACAACTTCGCCGTCAAATACTTCGCCCACCTCGGGCTCCTTCACGATT
>JAEWYG010000098.1 GCA_023395755.1 Actinomycetes bacterium
GGAGTACACTGAGGACCCCATCGTATCGATTGACATTGTGGGCAATCCGCATTCTTCCATCTTCGATAGCAAGCTGACCATGGTAATGGGTGGCGAGGGTAACTTCGTGAAGTGTATCTCGTGGTACGACAACGAGTGGGGCTACTCCAACCGCGTGAAGGATCTCGTGAAGATTCTTCTGTAAGTTAGCATTAATTTGACGGGCGGCTGCATGCCGCCCGTCTTTTGCGTTCTTGCTATCGATAAGAAAAATGTGAGTGATTAAGTTTTGAGTTTGAAGCAATAGCAAGGAGATAAATATGGCAGACATTAAAACCATTGACGAACTGGATGCGGCGGGGAAACGTGTACTGGTGCGCGTGGATTTCAATGTACCGTTAAAAGAAGGCGTCGTTACCGACGACACCCGTATTCGTGCAGCTTTACCCACTATTGAGGCACTGATTGCACAAGGTGCGCGCGTTATCCTTATGAGCCATTTAGGTCGTCCGGCAGGCGAAGGTTTTGAAGAATCGTTCTCACTACGTCCTGCAGCCCAACATCTTTCGGGAATTTTGGGCAAACCGGTTGTGTTTGCAACGGATACGGTAGGAATAGACGCCCAGGCAAAAGCGGCCGCATTGCGCGATGGCGATGTGCTGGTGGTGGAAAACCTGCGTTTTGACAAACGCGAGAAGAAAAACGATCCATCATTTTGCAAAGAACTAGCTGCACTTGGTGAGGCGTATGTGAATGATGCGTTTGGCGCAGCTCATCGTGCGCATGCTTCCACCGCTGGCGTTGCATCGCTTTTGCCGGCATATGCGGGTTACCTTATGCAGCGTGAAGTGTCTACGCTTGCGGGTATGTTGGAAAATCCGAAGCGCCCTTTTGTTGCTATTTTGGGTGGCTCAAAAGTGTCTGATAAGATTAAAGTTATCGATGCGCTCATGGACCAATGCGACACGCTGGTTATTGGGGGCGGTATGTGCTTCACGTTTTTGTTGGCGCAAGGCAAAAGTGTAGGTGCATCGCTCAGAGAAGAAGACTGGGTTTCGCGTGCGGGCGCCATGATTGAGAAAGCGGAGGCGCTCGGTGTGAAGTTGCTGCTTCCGGTGGACGTGGTCTGCGCCGACCGCTTTGCGGAAGATGCCGATACGTTGACGGTTTCAGTTGACGAAATGCCTGATGATATGATGGGTCTTGACATCGGACCCAAGACGGCGCAGCTTTACGCCGATGCCGTCGCTGAGGCAGGTACCGTGTTCTGGAATGGCCCTATGGGCGTGTTTGAAATGACGGCATTTGAGGCTGGTACGAAGGCGGTGGCCGATGCGGTAGCTAACAATGCGGAGGCTGATACGATTATCGGTGGTGGCGATAGCGTTGCTGCGGTGAATAAGTTTGATCTGGCGGATAAGATGACATTCATCTCGACTGGCGGTGGCGCTTCGATGGAGTTGGTGCAGGGCGAGACTCTTCCCGGTGTGGAAGCTCTTAGGTAGAAAGGAAGTACCACGTATGGCACGTAAGCCTATGATGGCGGGTAACTGGAAGATGAATAATACGGTCGGAGAGGCCGTGGTGCTGACGCAGGAGATTTCAAACCAATATGAGAAAGAGTGGCCGGAAGACGTTGACATTGTTATCTGTCCTCCTTTCATTGACCTGAAGCCTGCAAAAACCGTGCTGGATTTTGACAAGACAAAAATTGCTGTTGGTGCACAGAATGTGTACTGGGAGCCATCGGGTGCGTTCACTGGTGAAATATCGGTGCCCATGATTAGCGAAATTGGTTGCGCTTGTTCCATTGTTGGTCATTCTGAGCGTCGTGAGTTGTTTGGTGAAACAAACGAAGATGTAAACAAGAAGGTGAAAGCGCTTGTAGCAGCAGACCTCTACGCTATTGTGTGTGTGGGAGAGTCGCTGGCTGTAAGGGAAGATGGCACCACCGATGAGTATGTGACGGCGCAGGTGCGTGCGGCGTTTGCTGGCGTTGATGCTCGTGAAGCTGCTGCATGTGTTGTGGCGTATGAACCAATCTGGGCCATTGGTACGGGCCGTACGGCTACACCAGAACAGGCTGAAGCTGTATGCGCGGCTATCCGCGCCACCCTTTCTGAGATGTATGGCGAGGAGGTTGCTGAGGGCATGCGCGTGCTGTATGGCGGCTCCATGAACCCGGGTAACGTGAATGATCTTATGGCTCAACCGAACGTGGATGGCGGCCTTGTTGGTGGAGCTTCGCTGAAGTCTGCTTCCTTCGTTCAGCTTATTGAGGCTTGCCTTTAGTGTATCTTTTATCCAGGCGGTGTCGGTAGGCCGTCTTGTGTCCCAACTTACTTTCAGTGCTATTTTATGAGAGAGCACTGAAAGTTTCTGAGTGGCACGAACGGGTAAAAGGGAGAATGCCGGCAACTATTATGGTTGTCGGCATTCGCACCAATGCAGTTATTTAATTTTGGGGAGCTTGATGCAAGCCCCCTTTGTCTTGAGCGGAGTAATTACGTGAGCGCAGTTGAAGGACTCTCCTCCAAACATGATAATCTGACGTTGCCGGCATGTCTTATTATCATGGATGGTTTTGGCTTATCGGATCCTGGACCTAGCAATGCGATATCTCAGGCACATACGCCACATCTTGACGAGGTGTTTGCTTCTTGCTCAACCATGCAACTTGCTGCTTCTGGCGAGGCCGTGGGTCTTCCTGAAGGCCAGATGGGCAACTCTGAAGTGGGGCACCTAAACATCGGTGCTGGTCGCGTTGTATACCAAGAACTTACGCGCATCAACCGCGCGTGTGCTGATGGGTCGTTTGCGGCCAATCCTACCCTGAATGCGGCTTTTTCAGCGGCGACTCAACCGGGGGCTGCGCTGCATCTTATGGGATTACTTTCTGACGGGGGCGTACATTCCACCAAAGAGCATTTGTATGCTCTGATGCATGCCGCGAAGGCGGCAGGCGTGAGGCACATAGTGATACATTGCTTCATGGATGGTCGTGATGTCTCACCAAAGAGCGGTGCGGGTTATCTCCTTGAACTTGAAGCGGTGGCTTCAGACCTGACGTGCGACGACTGTTTGGCGCAAATTGGCAGCATGGCGGGTCGCTATTATGCTATGGATCGCGATAATCGCTGGGATCGTGTAGAGCGGGCGTGGCATGCGCTTGCGTTGGCTGAGCCCTTTACTGAGGCGTCGCCCGATCAAATTATTTCTGCCTCGTATGATGCCGGTATAACCGATGAGTTTGTGGAGCCGGTTGCTTTCTCGGCGCGCGGCATGCGTAACGGAGATGCGGCTGTATTCTTTAACTTCCGTCCCGATCGGGCTCGTGAGATTACTCGCGCTCTCGTTGATTCGTCGTTTACTGGCTTTGAGCGACCGTCTTTTCCTCAGGTACAATTCGTGTGTCTGACGGAATATGATCCGGAAATACCTGCTGCAGTAGCTTACGCCAAGGAATTTCCTGCTCATGTACTGGCTGATGTACTGGCTGACGCTGGGCTTTCTCAATATCACATTGCCGAGACCGAGAAGTACGCCCATGTGACATTTTTCCTTAATGGTGGGGTGGAGGAACCGAAAGTGGGGGAGCGTCGCGTGTTGGTGCCTAGTCCGAAGGTGGCTACCTACGACCTTCAGCCCGAGATGAGTGAGCCCGAGGTGGCTTCTACGCTCGCTAATGCGATTGACGCCGGCGAGTCTGACGTGTATTTGGTAAACTTCGCCAACTGCGATATGGTGGGGCATACCGGTTCTGTTCCGGCTGCTGTAGCCGCCGTAGAAGCAGTGGATGCAGGAGTTGGTCAGGTTTTGGCGGCGCTTAAGCGTCGTAGGGGTTGCGCACTTATTACTGCCGACCATGGTAATGCTGATAAGATGCTTGCGGAGGACGGTTCTCCTTTCACGGCGCACACGACTGCACTGGTGCCCTTGGCATTGGTGGATTATACGGGCAATGGATTTATCCTGAACGGTTGCCAGGGGTCGCTCTGCGACCTTGCACCAACTCTTCTTGCGATGATAGGTCTTGAGGCCCCCGTCGAGATGGATGGCCATAGCCTGTTGGTAGATTGATTCCCCCGCTTGCCACGTCGGGTGAAGTTCGGGTATACTTCATGTTTCGTGTAGACTATTGTTTTCTATGGAAAGTAGAGAGATATCTTGAACCCGCTCCTTATTATTATGCTTATCCTGCTCGTCGTTTCGGGCCTAGGACTTATTGTCTTCATTCTGCTGCATTCCGGCAAGGGTACCGGTATTTCCGATATGATTGCTAGTTCGGTGTATTCCACGCAGACTGGTACAAGCATTGTCGAAAAGAACCTCGATCGCATCACTATTGTTTTTGCCGCCGTGTTCTTGTTGTCGCTTATTGCGCTTATGTTTGTCTACCCCCAGGGCACGATTGTAAAATAGCTTAAATTAGCTCTTCACAAGCTGAAGGCATTCGGGTAGAATAACCAGCGTTGCTTTTTAAGGCAGCAAACGTCGGAGTGGTGGAACGGCAGACACGCTAGCTTGAGGTGCTAGTGCTCGCAAGGGTATGCGGGTTCAAATCCCGCCTCCGACACCAGTAAAGCTAGAAGGGAGAGCCCGAGTGGCTCTCTCTTTGTATTTATGGGCGTTTTTAGAGAAGGTGATAGGTATGCCAAAGGCCCTTGCTACTAAGAGTGCGGTATCGCAACGTATGCGTGGGATTCGACGTGTACTATGGATTATTCTTTTTCTAAATCTTGCGGTTGCAGCGGCGAAGTACTTCTATGGTCTAGCCACAGGGTCGGCTTCTATGCAGGCAGATGGCATTCACTCGGTATTTGATTCGGCGGGCAATGTCGTAGGCTTAGTGGGCATTGCATTGGCTTCGCGACCGGCCGACGAGGGCCATCCTTACGGGCATGCCAAGTTTGAGACGTATGCCAGTCTTGTTATCGGCGTGCTGCTTTTATTTGCGGCCTTTGAAGTAGGATCGAGCGCTGTTACTAAGCTCTCGTCGGGCAATTATACCGCTGAGGTGGGTCCTCTATCGTTTGTGGTCATGATTGCTACCCTTGTGGTAAATCTGGGTGTTACCACGTACGAGAGGCGCTGTGCTAAGCGCCTAAAGAGCGAAGTGTTGGCCGCTGATGCCAACCACACGTTGTCTGATGCGCTGGTTTCGATCGGTGTTATTGTTGGCCTTGCTGCTGTAGCATTGGGTTTTCCCATGGCAGATCCAATTATGGCGCTGGTTGTAACGATAGCCATCCTATTCACCGCTTACGACGTGTTTAAGCATGCACTGGCAACCCTCTCGGATCGCGCTCGTATTCCCGAGGAGGAGGTGCGTGAGGCGGTGTGTAGGGTTGAAGGGGTGCGCGGTGCGCATCAGGTGCGCACTCGGGGGACAGAGGGAGAGGTGTATGTTGACCTGCACGTGCTAGTTGCTTCCAATATGACTGTCGGAGAGGCTCATCATCTCGCTGATGAGGTAGAGCATGCGGTAGAGAAGAGTTTTCCTAACGTCATTGAGACTCTTGTGCATATTGAGCCAGATGACGAGCATCAAGATTAACCCACAGCTCTCGGGTTTAAGTAGCGACTATCAGGCTTAAGAAAAAACCGGGCCTATAGGACAAAAAGTGTGTCCAATTTCGGGCGTTGACTCAGGTCAGCGCCCGTTTTTTATGGAATAAGTCAAATAAATCGACTTTTCTACTCGGACAAAAAGTGTGTCTGAATATGAGTGG
>JAEWYG010000015.1 GCA_023395755.1 Actinomycetes bacterium
TCACCCGGTGTTACCGTCGTCAGGAAAAAGAAATAGAACAACGGCACCGCAATAATCTCTACGGCCACCAAAAACAAAAGGTTCGACGTAGCCTTCGCGAGGAAGATAACCGAACGGTCCAATGGCACCAGCAAGATGCCCTCCAGACAACCCTGCTCCTTCTCGTGCGCGAACGCGCGATTCAAACCCAGAAGCGACGTGAACACAATGAGCGCCCAGAGCAAGCCACCGCTCATCTGCAACACATCAAGTTGCGAGGATGTTTGCGCCAGCGCAGCACCGTACACTACCAGCACCAGCAGCGCGTAGATGCCCATGGACGTGAGCATCTCTTTTGTACGAAACTCCTGCTCCAAGTCCTTGCGCAGCAACGTCTTGTACTGCTGGAACGTGGAGGGTTTCTTCAAAGCCACCGTCATGCTACGACACCCCCATGCCCACAGTAGAGCGGTAAAGCGCAGTGAACTCGTCGAAGTCGAGTGCGTCCTTCGCGTCAAACACGATAGCCTTACCCTTAGCAAGCACAAGCGCGTGCGTGCACATGTCGAAGCCTTTCTGCAGGTCGTGACTTACCATGACGAATGTACGATCGGCCCGCTGGGCTTGAATAAGTTCATCGAATATCTCGACAGCATGCGGGTCAAGACCGGAGTACGGCTCGTCTAAAAACACAACAGCGGGATCGTGCACCAGAGCACGAGCAATGGATAGACGCTGAGTCATACCACGCGAAAACGTACGCACCACGTCGAGGCGACGATGCTTCAGCTCCACAGCCTCAAGAAGCTCCAACACGCGCGCCTCGGGGTTGACCACCCCATAAAGGCGCGCGTAGATAAGCAGATTCTGCTCGGCAGTCAAGTCGGGGTAGAGCATTGCGTTATGCGAGATAAGCCCGATGTGATCGCGCACCTTATCGGGTTCTTCCTTTATGTCGATACCCATAAGTTTGGCAGACCCGTCCGTAGCGCGCGCCAACGTGGACAACACACGCAAAAACGTTGTCTTACCAGCACCGTTCGGCCCGAAGATGGACAGAAACGCCCCCTGCGGCACCTCGATCGAAACCTTATCAACCGCACGGCGATTGCCGAACACCTTCGAAAGCTTTTTTGTTTCGATCGCAGCGACCATGATAGTTTAGGCCTCTTCTTTTACCGGTTCGGCAACCTTTTCGGGTTTGCCGGTCTCTTCTTCAGTACCCTCAGCCTTTTTGACCTTCCCGGCACTCTTGACTGCGGTATCGACGGCGTCGTCTAAGCTGCCATCCGGACCATCCCCCAACGCTTTACGCTTGGAACCACGGCGGCCAAAGGAGGCCACCGCCGTACCCACCATGAGCAGAGCAAAGCCAACCCACACAAATGTAATCAGCGGGTTTACCCTTACATCCATAGAAAAGGCGCCATCTTGATTCACTCCCTTGTACACAACAAACAAGTCTTCAGTCGGGAAAGAGATTACCCCTGCGAGCAGCTTTTGTTGCTGCGTGGACTGTACCAACTGTACCGCCGGCGACACCGAGCCGACGAACTGCCCATCTTTAAATACATCATAGTTGACCGTGTATACGATGTCGTCACCATTAGACTGTTCTTCAACAGAGTTAGACGTGTACTTCAGCGTGTAGTCTTGAATGGTAAAGTCTTCACTAGCCGTATCGGAGGCCTCGTCATACTTTACGTACCCTACCTTCTCGGTGACGTACATAGACGAACCGATTAAACCCACCAAAATAATAGCCATGGCTAGGTGGGACAAGAAACCACCAAACGTCGAAGCGCGGTTTACCAACATACCAAACGTGGCGGACAGTGCGTTACCGCCATTCTTCTGCTTGTAGGCACGAATACCGCGACCTAACATGAACAGCGAATTGAAGAACAATAAGCTGGCAACAAGGAAGCCTACCGCTGCAAGGCCGTTGTAGTACCACGACGGACCCTCATTGGCCAAGCCTTCACCGTTCGTGCCGCCAGCAGCGATCATGGCATCGTAGCTCGGCACCAAGTAAGTAACGAAGTAGAACATGAGCACAGCGAACAACACGAGTGCAAAGACAGCAGGAATGCGAGCACGCTTCCAGAACTGCTTACCCTCAGTCTTACCCCAAGACAGCAGCGGACACACCACCAAGATAAGCAGGTACACCACACCCAGCGGGCGAGCAATGGCATTGTAGGTGCCGGCCGAAAGCGACTGACCGCCGAACGGCATCCAGGTTGGCAGCGCCGAGGAGATGGTCATATATGCCAACAGGAACGTAAACACGATCATGATGACGTTGTTGAAGTAGTAGGCAGCATCCTTGGAGAGCATATTATCTACGTCGTCGGTGCCGTTCTTGGCCGGCCCGAACGATTTCCAACGCACGATAAGACCCACAATTCCGGCAAGCACCGACAGGCCGATAAGCGAGCCAAACAACGCCAGCGACACCATGTCACCTTCGAACGCATGCACAGACTGCACGATACCCGAACGCGCAATAAACGTACCCACAATAACAAATGCAAACGTCAAGCAGGCACACATAACACTCCAGCGCTTAAACGCCCCGCGCTGACGATACACGGTGAAACTGTGAATGAGCGCAACACCAACGAGCCACGACAACAAACTCGCGTTCTCAACAGGATCCCAACCCCAGTATCCGCACCAACCCAAAACCACGTAAGCCCATACAGCACCCAAGCCAATACCAATGCCCAGCATGAACCAAGAAAACAGCGCGTAGCGCTGCGCACGAACAACCCACACCTTAGAAGAGTCGTTCACAATAAGCGCGCCAATGGCGTAGGCAAAGGGAATAGTTAAGCCCGCATAGCCCACGAACAAGAGCGGCGGATGCACAGCCATAGCCCAATGCTCCAACAGCGCATTCAAGCCCCATGCCATAGCCTCACCACGCAGATTACCTGCACCATCAAAGTATTTGGCAGGCATTGCAGTAAACGGCATATTGTTCTCAGAGAATAGGGTAACGCCCACGAAAGCAATCAACACAATCTGGGACACCAATAGCGCCATGGCATCAAGCTTTTGCAAGCGCTTCATGTTGCGAATAGCCACGACCGAGTTGAACACGGCCAACAGCCAACCCCAAAACAGCAGCGAACCCTCACGACCGGCCCAAAGACCCGATAGTTTATAAAGCCATGCTATGTCACTTGACGAGTCGGAGTGATAACGCACCACATATTCAATAGAGGTATTGCCCGTCATGAAGCAATATACCAATACACCGCAGCACGCCGTGAGCGCTACTGCCGAAACGATGGTGGCAATATGACCACCCCACGTAAGTGTCTCGCCAATACCGCCCTCTCCTTTTCGCCGAAGAAGGGCGCCAACAACTAGGCACACAATGGACACGGCAACAGCTGCAAACGATATCAGCACGCCGATCAAGCCGAACATTCCCATAGGTTGTTTCCTTCCAAAACGGCTGCGCCCCTGCACGGCCGCTAATTTATCCGAATACCGTCAGAACCTTAAGCCTCAAGCGCAACGTCGGTGGCATGGAATTTACCATCCGCGTTTAGAGAACCAGTCAACACGAGCGACGAAGCATCCTTCACTTCTTCAGATAAGGCATCGCTGTACACTACCGCCAGTTCAGTAGCGCCATCCGCATCAAGGATTACAAAGCGATCACCCTGCCCCGCTGCTGCTAACGTACCAGCTTTTACGGTACCAGCAATCTTCACCGGTTTATCCATAACGCTGTCGCCATAGCCAATCAGTTGCGCAACGCCCAATGCGTTAGTGGCATTCTCGTACTTCGACGGACACTTGGTAACCAACTCGCTGGCACGCAGCACCCCATCGCTTCCCATCTTTCCCGTGCAGATAGCCGTCACGTCGTTACCAAACGTAGCCGCCACACCGCCCTCGTAGCTTACCCGCACGATCTGCGACGGATCACCGTTCGGGTCTAAGATGTCGAACGTTAGTACATTACCCTCAGTCTTGAACGAATTCTCCACCACGTTGCCCGACACTTGTATCTTCTGATCAACGTATTGGCCAGTAGCGACATCTGCTATAGTCACCGATTTCGCGGACGTACTGCCACCGACCACTGCCAATATCACCACCAACACGATAACAATAATGCCGGTAACAACAACCATGCGTCGTTTGGTTTTTGTGTTCAATCTCTGCTCCTCTTCTTAGAAACCCCGCGAACATTCTCACGTACCCCAAAGTTCCGGAGAACGGAGACGCAACGAATTCAAAGATTCACCACGTACCGATTCCCTTATGTGCGACCTCAAAACGGGGTCGTACTCAGTCGGGCGTTGCCGCGAGGTGCAATTCCTTACACCCAGACAAAGCTCCGTTCTTCGACTCTTTGTAAAGAGAGCCCGCCCGAGCGTCTAGCACTCGGCACGGGCTCCCTCTTCGGTTATGCAGTTCGCGTACCTTCGTAGGCGCGCTCGCTTAGATACCGGCTAAGCAGCAAGCTTATTAGCCTCCGCAGCCGTCAACCAGCCCTCAGGCACATAGGCTTCACTGTGACACTGCGTGCAGGCATTCACCGATGCACGGTGAGCCTTATGGCAGTTGCTGCAGGTCTGCTCGCCATGCTGGGCGACATGCGGGTTGTACTTGCCCTTGTCCGCGGTTGCTTTAATCAGATCGTCGCGGGTCAAGTTGTGGCAAGATGCGTTCAGGCAGAACTCGTCAGCCTCAACACCGCGCGCCTCAACCAACTGCTCTAAATCACGCTCTTCCAGCGGGCTGTAATAGTTGCCCGAAACCCAGGCAATACCCTCGGACACCTGCTCCCCGATAGTCGGGACGTGACAGCTCATGCAGGTTTTGTCCTGCACACGGTGCGTGGCCGCCATCATGCTGCTGGCGTTCTCCACCTCGTTGCCCCACTTGTCCACGGCTGCCTGGCCCGGCTCCGCCTCATACGTAGGCAGATAAGGGTCCATCGGCGTGTGGCAAATAGCGTTGCAGAAGCTCGGCTGCTCATGCCAAACCCAGAAGCCGGCACCGGCTGCAATCAGGACAACTGCAACAACTCCTACAACGATAGGCCACTTCTTCCCCTTCTTCTTTGGGGCGGCCTCCTTGGTTGCGGAGTCTTCGGTTACGGTTGCCTCGGTAGCGGCTTCCACTTTGGTTTCCTCTTCGCTCATGCTCCATAACCTCCTTTCTTTATCTATCGCTTGCTTGCGTTCCCGTTGCTTCGTGAGGCTAACGCTTCACTTCGGCAACACAAGCACTTTACCACAAGCATACTAGCTTTCAATTGACGAAACGCCTATCACCCATTTGGGGGGAATTCGCCCGTTTTACCCCCTTTTTTCGTGTGATATGGCCTTCTTTTGCAAAAAATAAAGATTACGGAGTTGTAAGGCCCAAAACGTAGAGGAAAGGTTGTAAATCTTCCCTCTACGCCGATAGGCAAACGTCGGAGAGAGCGTCACTGGCTTGAGCTAAGCTAGCAAAGCCAGCGCTTCATTAGCAGCTGCCTCAGCCTTGTCAAGCACGTCCATCGTCAGCGTGGGGTTATGTGCACCCTCACTGTTTTCAACCATTACAAAATCCCAATAGAACTGAGCATTGCGCTGAAGCTTCTGTACGGCAGCAAGCTCGGCTGTTGCGGTACCCGGGGTTCCTGCTTCCTTCTGCGCCTTGAGCTGACTGATCTCGTCGGCATATTTCGCGGCAATCTTTTTGGTCATGTCTTCGATTTTTACGCTGATGCTATTAACACGATCTTCCTCTTTTGATTGCCAGTCGGAAACCTGTTTTTTCAAATCAGCATGGCAGCTGTTGCAGTTATTCTTCAGC
>JAEWYG010000173.1 GCA_023395755.1 Actinomycetes bacterium
AAACATCATGGTAGACACTCCTCTCTGGCGCGTTTATGCGACGCCAATTTCTTCATCGGTCAGATAGCATGCCGGGTCTGCGCCCCACAGATTTCCTGTTGCCGCTTCGCTTCGCACACGAAAGTTACCATTGCAAATATCAAGCCAACGGCACTGCTTGCAACGACCCTCCACGAAGGGACGCTTGTCTTTTAATCGGAACATGAGCTCGCTTTGTTCGGTGGTGCAACTCGTATCAGACCATATTTCCGAAAACGACCGTTCACGCACATTCCCTAGGGAGAAATGACGCCAGAATTGATCGGGATACACTTCGCCATCCCAACTTACGCATCCGATACCCGCACCCGTCGAATTACCGCGGTTCCACTGAAGTAGTTGCATTACTTCTTCAGCTCTCGCCGGGTCCTCACGTAAGAGTTCCAAATACACAAAGGGTCCGTCAGCGTGATTGTCTACTGTTAGAATTTCAGGCGAACCTCCACGATCAAACCACGCGCGCGTACGATCCATAATTAAACGCACGGCTGCACGCGTTTCTTCATGGTTAAGATCCTCGTTCATAAGAGCGCTGCCGCGCCCGGTATAGACAAGATGATAGAAGCAGGCGCGCTTCACGCCTTCAGCCTCCATAACGTCGAACACATCGCCTATTTCTCGCCAGTTGCGCTTATTAATCGTCATGCGCAACCCCACCTTGATGCCCGCCGCTTTTGCGTTACGAATGCCTTCGATCGCCCGATCGAAGCTACCCGACAAACCCCGAAAGCTATCATGCGTAGCACGAGCTCCATCAAGAGAAACTCCCACGTAAGACAACCCCACTTCAGCAAACCGTGTTGCAAGATCGGGTGTGATAAGGGTCCCATTTGTCGACAGAACCACCCTCATACCCCGGTCTTTCGCATACTGCATCAATTCCACCACATCGGGGCGCATGCAGGGCTCGCCGCCCGAAAACAAAAGCACCGGCGCACCAAACGCAGCCAAATCGTCAATCATTCTCATAGACTCCGCAGTGCTCATCTCATTTTCATAGAGCCTACCTTCAGAACCTGCATAACAATGAACGCAGCGCAGGTTGCATGTCTGCGTGCAATTCCATACGACAACAGGCTTTTTATCTTTTGAAAACTGCAACAGTTCACTGGGCAGCTCTCGCGATTCGCGATGGTAACGCAGCACATCAGCCGGCTCCACGGCCCCGCAGTACAACTTTGAAATACCAATCATATGCGTACCTTCACTTTCCCTCTGCGCCTACCGCGCGATGTTTGACGAGCGTCTCTACTAAGCCAACAATCGTATACTCCTCAGCTTCGGCGGCGATAGAGAGTCCTTCTTCACGAGCAGTGGCCGAGGTGATGGGCCCGATAGAATAGAAGTCCACGTTCTCAAGAAGTGTGCCTTGGTCTCGATTGCTGTTACGTACAAGATCAATAAAATTTCGAACCGTAGATGAAGACGTAAACGTTACCGCGTCAACCTCTCCAGCGGACAGGCGCTCCAAGGCGAGCTCTACCCAAGCGTGTGGCGGGGGCAGCGTTTGATACACGGGCGCAACGTCAACACGAGCGCCCCGAGCTCGCAACATCTGCGGCAGCACCTCCCGAGCCACGAGCGCGCGCGGAACAAGCACCCCATCTCCCGTCGACAAACCCCCCTCGATAAGCAGCTGAGCCACTGCTTCGGCTCGATATTCACTTGGTACAAAATCGGCTACGATACCATAATCCCTCAACTGCGCATCGGTAGCAGGGCCAATGGCGGCAACGCGTGCGCATGAAAGTGCACGAGAATCTAACCCTGCGCGGGAAAGTCGCTCAAAGAACGCCTTTACGCCATTCGCGCTGGTAAACACAATAAACCGATAGTCCGCCAAATGCATAATACATTCGTCAATCGTCGCATAGCTGGGTGGCGGCGCAATATCTATGGTAGGCAACTCAAGAACAGAGGCTCCCAACGTACGCAGTCGAGCCGTGAGCCCGCTGGCTTGAGAGCGCGTGCGCGTAACCGCAACGGTCATTCCCGCAAGCGGACCTGGTTCATACCAGGTTAATTGTTGGTGCAATGCCGCCACCGCACCAACAACAATAATCGCAGGAGCCTTAAAGCCAGCGGCTATCGCACGCTCGACAATGGTTTCCAAAGTGCCTGCAAGCACTTCCTGATTAGGCATTGTTCCCCAACGTATCAAAGCGACCGGGGTATCCGCCGAACGTCCTGCCTCCATAAGTCGATCGGCTATTACAGGCAGGTTTCGCACACCCATATAGAAACACAAGGTATCCGCACCGCGAGCAATACCATCCCAGTCGATAGACGTCTCGCTTTTTGCGGAATCCTCATTGCCCGTAATAAACGCCACCGATGAAGCTACCCCACGATGAGTAACCGGCACGCCTGCATACGCCGGTGCCGCAATGCCGCTCGTAACGCCAGGAATAACGGAACAGACAATGCCCGCTTCACGCAAGGCAAGGGCCTCCTCACCACCGCGTCCGAATACAAACGGGTCTCCCCCCTTGAGACGCACGAGAGCACCCCCGCCCCTACCTTCCAATTCGGCAGTCTTGCGCACCAGCAAATCGTTAATTTCTTCCTGTGTAACATGGGTCGAAAAGCCCTTCTTACCTACGTATATCAGTTCGGCAGCTTCGCGAGCATGAGACAGAAGCGCCGTATTGGCGAGGTAGTCATACACCACAATATCGGCCCGCTCAAGAGCAGCGGCACCCGCAAGGGTAAGAAGACCCGGGTCTCCCGGCCCTGCCCCCACAAGAACAACCTCCACTCCACGCAAAATTCGAGCACCCATCACACGAGTCTCCTCTCATCTCCCGTAACGCGCACTTCATCAAGTATGGCGTGTGCGCCCCGAGCCTCAAGCTGCTCGACAACCTGCTGAGCAAGTGTACATGCCTTGCGAGAAGCTCCTTCGCCGCCCTCAACGTCGACAGGTTGAGCCAAGAGCGCGCGAATGCTGCTTCTTAACATCAACGAACCGTCAAGTTTTCCCACGAACGCATCGATAACAATTTCGTCGCCCTCGAAACGGGCATATGCCCCGATAGGCACTTGGCAACCGCCATCAAGCGCACCCATGATATGGCGCTCCGCCGCCACGCAGACATCGGTAGCAGCGTCGCGTACGGATGCACAGGCGCACGCTGCCCTCTCGTCATCCGAACGGATCTCCAAACCTATAGCTCCTTGTCCCACAGCGGGCACTACCATGTCCGAGGAAAACGTTTCGGCGACTTCATAACCCCAGCCCATCCGCTGAACCCCAGCGGCCGCCAGCACGATAGCATCAAGTGCCCCCTCATGCACTTTTGCTATGCGGGTATCCAAATTGCCACGAACCTCCACGTAGTCGAGATCATCGCGCACTGCGCGTAACTGAGAAAGTCGACGAAGGGCTCCGGTACCTACGCGGGCACCTACTGGCAAGGCTGCAAAAGTTGTACCTGGTGAAGCAACGAGCACATCGCGCGCGTCGGCACGCGCCAAGCATCCCGTCAGCATAAGGCCTTCCGGCAATACCGTAGGCACATCCTTCATTGAGTGGACGCACACGTCCACCCGTCCATCAAGCAACGCCTGTTCGAGCTCTTTGGTGAACAGCCCCTTATCGCCGATCTTTGACAGGGCAACATCAAGAATCTTATCGCCTTTTGTTTTAATAACCTCAACGGAAACTTCTAGGTCAGGACAGGCTTCGCGTAGGCAATCGGCCACATGATACGCTTGCCACAAGGCAAGTTTGCTGCCGCGAGTTCCTATGGTAAAGGGGCGCACAAGGACTCCTTTCGGTTGTGAGGACAGACTCCGCCACCATGACGGGCGCATGAACCGCCAGCAACAAGGCGACAGGTACGACCCTCGTCACTTCGGCACGAGAAACCTTGCGGGTAAGCATCGAGGCCGAACAGGTAGCGTGCGGCCTCGGTATAGCGATACGCATCAGGGTCGCTGGCTTGTTTACGCAGCCGGGCGGTAGGACCATGAAGCAACTTCTTAGCTACCGCATTCGCGAGCGCGTCAAGCACAGCAATTTCGCTCTCACCTGTCTGGTCACCGCGAATTGCGGCAAGTGCTTTAGCGGCTCGAGAAGTTTCGGCCTCGCACACGCTGCGCGCCTTATCATGCATTTGCTTCACCGTGGGGGTTACCACACGCCCTTGCAGCCACGCGAGAAATGCGTCGGTCTGCTCGGCCACCAGCGCTTCCGCATGCATTGACTCAGCAGCACGCAAGCGTACGTTTTCAGCTACAACTGCTTCGAGATCATCCAAATCGAAGCACCTAACCCCCAGCACGTCAGCACAGGCAGGATCGACCGTACGAGGTAAAGCCACATCTACAATCACGAAAGGTAAAGTCGATGCGCCTCTTTTCTCAATGGCGCGGCCAAGCACCTCTTGTGTGATAAGGTATTCGCTGCAACCGGCGCACGCTACGACGAGATCGGCTTGGGTTAGTTGGTCTTCCAGTTCGTCCAAAGTCGCTGCGACGCCTCCCATGCGCGCTGCGGCCTCTTCAGCCCGAGTTAACGTGCGATTCGCAATCACCACACGATCCACTCCGCGCTCTTTAAGGTACGCGAGAGCAAGAAGCCCCATCTCGCCAGCCCCCACTACGAGGGCACTACGCGCTGTCAAACTGCCCAATTCACGCTCGGCAAGCTGTACCGCTGCCGTGGAAACCGAGACCGACCGCTCACCAATAGCTGTTCGTTCGCGCACCAGCTTACCTACCTCAAGGGCGTTGCGAAACAATCGGCGCATAACTTCATCGACCGCATAGGATTCTTCGGCGACGGCAAACGCGCGCCGAACCTGCCCAATAATCTGCGCCTCGCCAAGCACAAGAGAATCAAGAGAAGACGACACACGAAATAGATGCTCGACAGCTCCCGGGCCCTGTTTAACAACCAGAGTACGGGTGAGCAGTTCTGCGTTGCGTTCATCCATACCAGGAAGACTGCTTAGCAGATCGACTATCGCCCGCACGCCGTCGGGTGCCGTAACAGCCTGCGCGTACACTTCCGTGCGATTGCAGGTAGACAAAATTACCGCTTCCGTAACAGCGTCGTCCGAAAGCAACACAGAAAGCATATCGCTCAGCTGATCATGGGGTATAGCCAGCTTCCCTCGCAACTCGACGGGGGCCGTCTTGTGACTCACCCCTACCGCTAGAAGCGTCATCGAAGATCACCCGCCGCGATAGCAGCAGCTTCTCTATACACTGTTTCGGCCTCGAGATGAACACCAGCACGAATGCGCTCAAGCAGCGCCAGATCGCAAGCCGCTTCAAGCACAGAAGCACGCTCAGCCTCGTTGCCGGGAATGTACAAACGCACCAATTCCCTCACTTCGGCCAATAAATTCACGTAGTCTTCCCACTCATCCGAGTAGCGCTCCTCAAGCTCACGTCGCACACGCTTTGCGAGGGCGGGTGCAGCTCCACTTGTAGATACAGCCATTTGGAGTAGTCCGCGCCGAGCCACCGACGGAACGATAAAATTGCAGTGCGGAGGATCGTCTACAACGTTTACTAAAATGCCGCACGATTCAGCCTTGACATACACCGCTTCGTTCACCGCAGCATCGTTTGTAGCTGCATATACTAAAAACATCCCCTGTATATCGCCAGAATCAAATACCCTTCGCTTGAGTTCGATGCAACCCTCGCCTGCCCACTCCTCTAAACGAGGGGTAACCTCAGGAGATACGACACATACGCGCGCACCTGCCTGCACAAGACTTGTCACTTTGCGTTCGGCAATCGAGCCTCCACCGACCACCAGCACTTTCCGATTGCTTAAAGCAAGAAACACCGGATAGTAGGGCGTCCTCCCTTCGACCGACTCAGAAACACGCATGAAAGCATCGTTTGCCACGCGAACTCCTTTCCCTACAAGCTAACCTACTCTTTGAGCCGCAAAGCGCATAAGTACATGAGTAGCCAAGCCGGGCATGCCGGCTCTTAAGCCCTTGTCGGACCACCTTTAAAATTATGTTTGGTTCTCGTCTTTCGCTTTGTGATGTATGCGAACGTCATCATCTTGAGTCGTCTATTAACGACCGCAAGAGCAGCATAGGATATGACGCAACGTCACCGTCAACGGTATTTTTACCATAATCTAAATTTAGGACTCAGTTTCCAAAAACAGGCGCGGCGCATCAACCAGCCACCTCGTCCACAAATTGCGCATCTAGTGGAATTCGGCACATTACCTGCTTGAGCGAATGCCCGTCAGACCGGCTGAATTGAGTGTCGAGAGCGCCTTCACCTTAGGGCGGCTAACTTGAATGCCGAGAGCGCCTTCACCTGTCCATGATCTTTATCTGATGACGAAGATCATGGACAAAAAGGCTGCGATTCTTTAGATCTACAACACGCGTAAGCCCACCACTACAGCATTCCCCACAAAGCCCCCGATCAAGGGCTCGAC
>JAEWYG010000175.1 GCA_023395755.1 Actinomycetes bacterium
CCGCCTAACAGCGGTCCAACTTTCTGCCGCACCCCCGATTTGCTGCATATTTTGCGTACAAACGGGCTTCTGAATGATCCTGGTAACTCCACCGGCAAGCACATCGACAATCCCAAGCCGCCGATCAGGCCTTTCTTTCCTGACCAAAATTAGGGATAAGCCGGAATCTCATTGCCTGCAGCAAACCGTGCTTTTCATGCCAAAAACCACGAAGTCCGCGTTCAAACCGCTTTTAAACCAAAATCGATATGCTGAGTGCATAGCCTGATGGTTACCAAGGATTTCGGAGATGTCAGCCGATTCCTCGCAAGTCGATTTCGGGGAGGGGTGTGTCAGCCAATTCTGAGCAAGTCCATGTCAATCTTGGTATAACAATTAGAAAAACTCCGCGCCCGAATGGACTAAACAGTCCGCCCACATTCGAACTACTCCAAGAGAATTTACAAATCATTCAGCCGACAGTGGGCTTTCAGTAGTACAATCCATGGAGAAGCAACGTTTTAGAAGACACCCCGCAAGGAGGCAGCATTATGGCGAACAACGTGCTCGTACTGAATGGGAGCCCGCGCAAGAATGGCAACACGGCGGCGCTCGTCGAGCGGTTCTCCGCAGGAGCGCAGGAAGCCGGCAGTAAGGTTACCTGCTTCGACGTGGCGCGCATGAACATACACCCCTGCCGAGGCTGCCTCAGCGGCGGTAAAGACCCGGCAAGCCCCTGCGTCCAAAAAGACGATATGGACAAGGTATACGCCGCCTACCTCGAAGCCGACACAATCGCGTTGGCTTCCCCTATGTACTGCTGGAGTTTCACCGCCCAGCTAAAAGCCACACTCGACCGTCTATTCGCACTTATGGAAGTCAGTATGAGGGCGGGGGAAGCCACCCCCGTTCCGCGCGCAAAATCCAGCGCACTCATTATGCCGGCAGAAGATGCCAGCTACCGCAACTTCGCTCCCATCGTCACCTACTATGAAGCGCTCACGGCGCGCATGGGATGGACCGATGCCGGGCGCGTGCTGGTAGGTGGTGTGTATCTCGCAGGCGACATCGCAGAAAACCCCGCACTTGACGAAGCATACCGCCTGGGCTCGGCGCTGTAAAAACAAGACTTTTCCCGAAACCTGCAACAAAAGGGCGCACCCATCCGTGTTGGTAGCGGAAAGGATGGGATATGAACAACAGCACAGAGATAGCGGCCGGAATACTACACAACCCTCTTTTTTTCCTGATCGTGCACACAATCGGCCAGCAACCCCGACCTCCTGTTTGTACTGCCCAAATCACTCTGAGGCGTTTCCGCTTTCGCCATCGGCGACCAGGTGTAGCCGCAAAATCGGAAGCGAGTGAACCCGCTCGCTTCCGACGCACGTCATATTCTTAGCCTGTGCAGCACCCCACAACAACATACACTGTCAATTTATCTTCGTAATCTATGTGGGTATATAATACCCTACCATCAGCCTATCGACGCACCTTCGCCAATAGGCTGCCCAACATACCCTCTGCCCCAGAGGTCGCAAGACCTTCGCCCTGCACAGCAATACCAATGAGTCCTGGGCCCGTATGCACAACAAGAACGGGGCTAATCTGCCCCTCATACCACGCCTGCGCGTTGTTAATCTTACAACCTAACTCTTCGCGCACAGCCGCAGCTTCTCCAACTGCATCACCGTTTACTACTGCCACTGTGCAACGTGGGAAACGCGCGGCGAACTGCTCGGCTACCGCCATAGCTTTCTTAAGCGATTGCCGACGCCCCTTAGCCTTCGCAACCGTATAATATACGCCCTGCTCGTTGCAGCTAATTACCGGTCTCATATCCAATAGGCTTCCCACTGCGTAGGTCACCTTGCCAATACGACCTCCTTTGTGAAGATATTCCAGCGTGTCAACACAAAAGTAAACCTTAGTATCAGCTACGATACCCTCGCTCACGGCGCGCACCTCATCAAGCGACGCACCATCGGCAAGCAAGCGAGCAACAGCCAAAACGACAAGCCCCGCCCCTATGCCAATATTCTTCGTGTCGATAAGATGACACTCCAATTCTGGCATCGCAGAACTAACCGAGCGCATAAGATCGTAGGTAGCCGACAAGCCGCTTGAAATGCTCACAATAACTGCCTGGTTATACCCGTCAGCAACAACGCGCTCAAGCACCTCACGAGCTGCAGCAGGCGTTGGAGTGGATGTCGTAGGAACCTCTTCAGCAAAGCGATCATATACCTGCTGTGGCGTGATAGTTACTTTGTCAAGAAAACTTTCGTGTGCGTAGTTCACCCGTAAGGGCACAACATACATACCGTACCGTTCAATTTCCTCAGGCGGAACGTCCGTACACGAGTCAACAACGAGTGCGATGCGCTTGGTGTCCATGGCTTAAGGCTCCCTTACTATATTCGATCTAGTTTTTATAACTAGATTATAAACTGTAGATTATGATGTCAAGAAGTTATCTTAATTGACTAAGAAAACACTGCTTGGTATGATCGCAAAAATACGATGCAACAAATACGGAAGGCACCGTTCATGAATGATATAAGCGCTTCGATACGTGCGCAAAAGCTTATCGACTTACATCTCCCCCGCTATAACGAAATACCTCGCATCGATTTATACATGGATCAACTAATAAACTATCTCGAAGAAACACTTGCACCACTCTACGGGCCCAGCGATAAGATTATTACCCGCTCTATGGTGAACAACTACGTAAAGCAAGGTGTACTCGCTGCGGCTTCAGGCAAGAAGTACACACGCACTCATGTAGCTTACCTTATCGTCATCTGCACCCTCAAGCAAACATTCTCCATTGCAGAAATCGAAAATCTCATCCAAGCCCAAATTGAAAGCTTCGACACCCACATAGCTTACGACTACTTTTGCGATGCCTTTGAAGCGGCACTCCATGCCTTATTCTCTCCACAGCCCCAAAGCCCCCGAGGGTTTGTTTCCGGCAATAATGACGGAGATTTTGAGCGAGACCTTGTACTGGCATGCACTGCGGCCGTTTCCTATACCCTCTACATCAAAGCATGCATCACGCTTTCCCTTGAAGAGTAGTCGCAATAATCTCTATATGAAGGTCTTCCCCTTTTGTACGTAATCTCAAAGCGAGGGCGAGTACAATAGTTTTCATTAAAATAAAAATCCCGTAAAGAGGAGGACGAACCCTTGGAAACGCTTGTACTCGCCCTACTCATGTTGGCAGCTGTTCTTTTATCCTCGGTCATCGACCAGCTAGTTCCTAAAATTACCTCACCCCTCATCCAGATAGGCCTGGGGTTACTTATAGCATTATTTGCAACAAATCAGATTGACCTAACCTTTGATCCCAACTTATTTTTAGTGTTGTTTATTGCACCACTTTTGTACGACGAATCGCGTAGCGTAGACAAAGTAGCACTCTGGCGTAATCGTAAACCAGTATTATCGCTCGCCATCGGTCTTGTAGTGATAACAGCTCTTATTGTCGGATTCGCCACACATTGGCTCGAACCCTCCATCCCACTTGCTGCCGCATTCGCACTAGGAGCGGCACTAGGACCCACCGACGCCGTAGCCGTGGCTTCATTGTCGCGCGACGCAGACATCGAGCCACGCAGCAAAAGCATCCTCGAAGCAGAATCTCTCATCAACGACGCCTCCGGCGTCGTATCATTCCAGTTCGCACTTGCCTTCGCTGTTACTGGCACCTTCTCACTGTTCGATGCTTCGGTCAATTTTGTTATAAGCTTTTTTGGTGGCATTGCGATTGGTGTAGTTTTGGGTTATTTAGGTAATCTTCTGGTACGTCGCGTACGCAATTGGGGGCTTGAAAACACGACGTTTCACGTATTATTTGAGGTGTTCACTCCGTTCATTGTGTATCTTTCAGCCCAGCAACTGGGCACCAGCGGCATCATTGCCGTTGTAGCAGCAGGATTAATGGGTGTCATGTCGCGACGGGCAACAGGACCTTCCATCTCACGCATGAATATCGTGTCATCAAGCGTATGGCGCGTGCTTTCGTTTACGTTAAATGGCGTTGTATTCGTATTATTGGGAACTCAGTTACCCAAAGCTATGAAAAATTCGTGGGGCGACGTAAGTATCGATAACGGAGTACTTATTGGCTATGTTCTTCTTATTACCCTCATTTGCCTAATCATACGCTTTATCTGGCTCGCCATTATGGAATTTGCACATAACCGCCGTCTTACACGCGATCAAAGAGCCGGATGGCGTAGCGCTCTAAAGTCAACACTGGTAATGACTCTTGCAGGACCGAAGGGTACCATTACGCTTGCCGTAATGTTGACCATCCCCTACCTTATCCCTGCAAACAATGGCACCTCTTCAGATATGCTCGTATACTTCCCTCAGCGTAACCTTATCATCTTCTTAGCCTGCGGCGTTATCGTTGTTACACTCCTTATCGCCACGTTTATTGTGCCGTTAATAGCTCCCAAAAAAGGGCCAACCGAAGAAGATTTGCGCTGTGACGAAACGCAGGCAAGCATCGAAATTCTTCGTTCCATCATCGAAGAATTAGCCGCTCATCAGACCGACGAGAACCGCGCCGCTACCCAAATGGTTATCCACCAATACAATAGTCGCATAGCCCGCATTAAAACCACAAACGACATTGCAAGCGAACCCAACACTGCGCTTCGTCTACGCGCATTGAACTGGGAACGAGACTACGTGCTTCAGCTTATAGAACGCGAAGAAATGTATTCCCTTGTTGGTTACCAATACCTCAGTCGCCTGACGCGCGCGGAAGATTTGATAAACCATCATCTTGGTCGTTGGTCATTACAAAACGCATCCCTGCGCCTGCGCGTTCTACTTCGTTCGTGTTGGCATCGAGTACTCAAGGGACTACCTGGCGTAAGCCCCACTGAACGCACTAAGGCTATTCGCCAATTACAGATTGAAGGGTCTGAGCATGTAGTAGAAAAGTTACAACAAATGTTAACCTCTCCTGACTACGACGATCCAGCTGAAGACATAAGCGCGCTTATCCTTGAATACCAACACATTATCATCCTCTTACGTGACACCGAAACGCCCCTCAAGGCCTTCTCGAACACAGCTGAAAAGGCTGCCGACATCGAACGCTGGGCTCTCCAACTTGAAATTGATCAAATACAGGCGCGCTACGAGGCAGGTGGCCTCTGCCGCTCGTCTGCTAAGCGTCTACGCGATAACGTATACCTTATGCAGATCGATCTTGAAGACGACCTGTAAATACCTACCATTTTGTGGCCAACCGAGCTTTCACCTTAGAAGGCACAACCATGTTCGACACAACACCAAAAAAGCCTCTGAATTAAACTGCCTCCCATTTCTCGTTGTTCAAGAAATGGGTGACGGTTCAAATTCGGAGGCCTCACAAGAACAAACGATACTGACAACCCTAGAGCTATCAGCTATACACGCTACATCTTGGAAGGAGCAGAAACCCCCAACAGACCCAGCGTCGTAGCAAGCACAATACGCGTGGCATCCACCAGTGCAAGACGCGCATTTTTCACGTCATCCTCCTCGCCGATAACGTGGCAGTTCGTGTAGAACGAATGGAACAACGCCGCAAGATCCTGCGCATAGTGCGTGCACCGGAACGCCGCACGATCACGAGCAGCCTGCGCCACAAGCGGGGCAAAGTCGTCCATCTTACGCATAAGCGCAAGCTCCGACTCATGTGTAAGCGGAGACAAATCAACGTCGGCCGGGATAACCTTTGCAGACAGCTCATCCATCGACAGCTCGCCGGACTCGGCAGCGGCAGCGTCATCAGCGGATGCGGCCTTGCGCAAGATGGAACAAATACGTGCATGCGCGTACTGCACGTAGTACACCGGGTTCGACGCATCCTTCTTCTTCGCCACCTCAATATCGAAGTCGATGGGCTGATCGGAAGATTTCGCTAACATGAGGTAACGGGTCGCGTCTACGCCCACCTCATCGATAAGTTCCTCGAACGTAACCATCTCGCCGGTACGCTTAGACATACGCACCGCTTCTCCGTCTCGGAACAGGTTCACGAGCTGGCCAAGCATGATCTCCAAGGCACCAGGGCGACCCCACGCAGCCAGCATAGCCGTGCAACGCGCAATGTAACCGTGATGATCGGCTCCCCAGATGTTGATGAGGTGATCGAAGCCGCGTTCGAGCTTATTGTAGTGATAAGCCACATCACTCATGAAGTAAGTGTACTCACCATTAGCCTTGATAAGCACGCGGTCCTTCTCATCGTCGAATGCGCTCGACTTAAACCAAGTGGCACCATCCTGGACATAGATATAACCCTTCTCATCCATGGCCTTGAGACTGCGGTCAACGGCACTCTCGCCGGTCTCATCAGGCTCATACAGCGAGTTCTCCGAGAACCAGCACTCAAATGTCGTACCAAAAATGCCGGTAATACGGTGCTGCTCGTCCAGCATCATTTGATAGGCGCGTTCACGGAAATTTTTCATACGCTCAGTCGGATCGGCATCAAGCCACTTATCGCCATCTTCGTCGATGATAACTTGTGCAATGTCCTTCACATAACCGCCAGCATAGCACGCCTCGGGCATCTCTACATCACGGCCAAACAGCTGCTGGTAGCGTACGGCAACCGATTCACCGAAGTTATCCATCTGAGTGCCGTGGTCGTTGATGTAGAATTCCTCGTACACATCATAGCCTGCATGGCGCATAACGCGCGCCGTGGCATCACCCAGAGCAGCCCAGCGACCATGCCCCACATGCATAGGCCCTGTCGGATTGGCGGAAATGTACTCAAGGTTGATATAACGTTCACCCTCGGGAATCTCACCCTTACCGAACTCACCCTTTTCCGCACGAACCTCAGCCACAACACCCTGAAGAACAGCATCGGCTAGACGGATATTAATGAAGCCAGGACCGGCAATTTCCACGGAAGCCACTAAATCATTTTCCGGAAGATGGTCGACGATAATCTGAGCTATCTCTCGCGGATTCTTCTTGGCAAGCTTAGCAACACGAAGAGCAACAGTGGAAGCCCAGTCGCCATTATTCTCATCACGTGGGCGCTCAAGCGCTGCTTCAGGCCTTTCGTCAAGCGTAAGTGAGCCATCTGCGACAGCAGCCGCAATAGCGCCATCAATCACCTGTTCAAGTTGTTCGCGAATTTGCATTACGCATCTTTCCCATCAAATATCTAACGGTATATATAGTGGTTGATTCTACCATCTTTTTCCCACCTGCGGCAAAGTATGCCTAGCAACCATCAAACCTGTCGCTCGTTATGCAGAAAATACACACATGACCTCGGACAAGTCTCCTCTTCTTGCGCGTTATGGTATCGTGCATGCCTAACGCATACCAGAAAGGACGCACATGGAACTGAGTTTTGAGCACGGGAACTTCGATGACGCGCGCATCGTACGCACGCGTGTATTCATGGACGAACAAGGTTTCCAAGACGAATTCGACGACATCGACGAAGTGCGCACGACCATCCACGTCACGCTGTACGCAGGAGGCGCGCTGGCTGGCTGCGCACGCACGTTCCCCGATCCCGACCAAAACGCAGAGCCGGGCCGTTGGGTGTTCGGGCGCTTGGCCGTGCTTCCCGAGCAGCGCTCCGGGGGCTTCGGCGCGGCGCTGCTGGCCGAATCGGAACGCCTCGCCCGCGCAGCAGGCGCGACCGAGATGCATCTACATGCTCAATGCCGTGTTGCTTCGTTTTATGAGCGCGCAGGCTACGAGCAGTACGGTCCCGTAGAGC
>JAEWYG010000211.1 GCA_023395755.1 Actinomycetes bacterium
CCTATATGATCTTGGGCGTGTTTGGCGGTTACATCCATAGCCACCTTCGCCAAAAATAAATTCGTACCAATGCCAGCCGACGCGCAGATGCCCGTCTCTTCGAACACTGCCTCCATCAGCATAGTGGCCAATTCTTTGGGAGACTTGTCGTATAAACTTAAATAAGGCGTAACGTCGATAAAGCATTCATCGATGGAATACACATGTATATCATCGGAGCTTAGGTAACGCAGGTAAACCGAGTAGATACGAGCAGAAACTTCCATATAAAGACGCATACGGGGCTTTGCCATAATGAAATTAACGCTATCGGGTATCTCAAACACGCGGCAACGGTTACGAATGCCTAAATCTTTCATAGCTGGAGTAATAGCAAGGCAGATAGTGGTGTCGGTGCGGTCGGGATCGGCAACAACAAGATTGGTGGTGAAAGGATCCAACCCACGCTCTCGGCACTCAACCGACGCGTAGAACGTTTTTAAGTCGATACAGATATACACATGCTCGCTTATCACAAACCGTCTCCCTTTCCTTATCATTGCCTTATCGCTTACTCGCAGCCGCCGTGAGATAATCAAACGAACGTTTTATCAAGCCGCACCCCTGCCAGGAGCCCGCCATGTCCCTTCGCCACGATATTCTTGCCTACCAGCCTTTCAACGAGCAAGAAGTCGTCGATCGGCAAGTAATCTTACAGCAGCTTGCATGCAACCCACACGTACTCAACCGCACGTCGCCAGCGCACCTAACCTGCTCGCTTTGGACAATCGATACCACTCACTCTCGTACTCTCATGGTGTACCATAACCTCTACCATTCATGGTCGTGGATCGGTGGACACGCCGACGGTCAACAAGACCTTGCATCTGTCGCCCTGCGTGAACTTGCGGAGGAGACCGGCGTCGAGGACGTTCGTCTCGTATCGTGTGGACCGGGCGACCTATACTCACTCGAGGTACTTGCGGTACACGGTCACGTTAAACAGGGCAGTTACGTAAGCTCACACCTGCATTTGAATGTCACTTATCTCGGCGTTGCTTCACCCGATGCTCCCCTACGCATAAAGCCCGATGAAAACAGCAGCGTGAAATGGGTCGACCTCGACGAGGTATGCAAAATATCCTCCGAACCATGGATGGCGGAGCACATTTACCGCAAGCTTATCGACAAGCTTGGCAGCATTAACCTTCCCTTTGAATAACCTCCCAGCAAACCTTCGTCTTTCTCGCTAGCCCCGCAGCACAACATAAGCAGCACCGAAGCAACCCGTCGTGCGAACCAGCAACGCCACTACGAAAACCTTACTTCCGCATCCACCTTCTCCAGCAAAACGACATACGAACGAACGTTCTTATAGAGTATACTGTGTCGATACCCAGAAAGGCAAGGAATCCGTATGTTATCCGAAGACGTCATCGGTCAGCACTGTCACGAACGTACCCTACAGCGAGCTCGTCAGATCGCAGCCTCAGACCGGAATATCCTTACCAAACAAGTTCATTACAGCAGGTCTGAAACTATCGTGAAGGCTTTTGTTGCGAGCAGTCATGGCTGGGACGACCGCTACCGCGCTTCCGTCACCTTCGATGAGAGCACTAAAGAAATAACAGACTACGCCTGTACCTGTCCTGCTTTTTACGAATCGGACGGCATGTGTAAACATAGTGCCGCACTTGCGCTCGCCTACCTCAACGCCCCCGAGCGCTTTATGGGTTACCAAGCAAAACGCGTGGCGGCCACCTCACCCGGCATTGCTGCCTTAATGAAACGCGAGCGAAACGCTGTTGAAATAATCGATCAGGGCTCCATCGAACTAGAAACGATTATCGAATACGGTTATCACAGCTGGTCGACACACTTTAGGATAGTAGGCCAGACTGGCTCTTATGTCTTGCGAAACATTTCTGATTTTGTGCACCGTATGCGTACCGGAGAGTTCTTTTCGTACGGGAAAAAACTCTCTTTTGTACACAGCCCGCTTATGTTTTCCCCGCAGGGGCGCACCATCATACGTTTTCTGGATAAGGCAGTCTCGTTACGTGAGCAAGTAGGTGGCTCGTCTTTTTTACGCTATCGAGGACGTGACGAAGTCGAACGCAATTTAAGCCTCACCGACTCCGAACTCATTGAATTACTCGATGCGTTAACGGGAACTTTATTCACGGTGCGCGGAACCGATTATGGCACCCGATCCGTCACTCAAGCCTACGTCGTTGATGAAGATCCGTCTATCGGCATCGTAATCGAACGATCCAACATGGGCGGATACGATATTGTAGCAACCGAAGATTTGCCCTTTGCGGCACAAGGAGACCGCATGTACGTATGGCGAGGCGATATGTTCTATCGCTGCTCGTCGACGTTTGCTCACACTGCCAGTTTCTTACGCAGCCTCTACGAAAGCGAAGATGACGGCCTGTTTGTGAATGAGGGCGACATGCCCCTGTTCTGCGCAACCGTATTGCCAACCATCGAGCAGATCCTCAACGTAAACACCCCACCTGAAATCGACGACTATCGCCCCGTAGACTGCAAGCTGGAATTCTACTTTGACAAGAACAAGAAAGGCGTAACCTGTGATGCGCAGGCCGTGTACGGGAAACAGCGCTACCAACTGTTCGCCGCAAATGGTGCCGACAAGCCTAACAGCAACAATGCCGCAGCCAAAGGACCCCTGCGCGATGAGTATCTAGAGAATAAGGCAAAGAGTCTCGTAGAGAAATACTTCGACCTGCCCCTACCGTTCATTGAGATTCGCAACGACGCGGCAATAGCCGAACTGGTTTTTGGTGGGCTGGTACACTTTCAAGCCCTCGGCACCGTCTTCACCACTCCCGCATTCGACCGACTCCTCACCGATAAACAGCCACACCTCGTTACGGGGCTTTCACTTACGGGGAACCTGATTAACCTCACGGTTTCTGCTGACGATCTACCCGCAAGCGAGATTGCCTCCCTCCTTTCCAGCTATCGCAAACGTAAACGCTATCATCGTCTACGCAACGGCTCTTTCATGAGCCTTGAGGGCTACAATCTGGCACAGCTCGACCGCTTGGTGGCAGACTTCGGCATCACGGCAAAGCAGTTAGCCTCAGGCGTGGTGGAACTGCCCTCCTATCAGGCATTCTATCTCGATGAACAGCTACAAGACAGCGAGCGTGACGAATCTTTCACCCGCTACCTTGAAGATTTTCGCAGCGTAGACGAAAGCTCCTACCAAGTACCCACAACGCTTATGAGCACTTTGCGTCCCTACCAAGAAGAAGGCTTCCGCTGGATGAGCGCGCTTGCCGATGCAGGGTTTGGTGGAATTCTATCCGACGAGATGGGACTGGGTAAATCAGTCCAGCTTATCTCGTTTCTGCTTGCACGAAAAAACGAGGCTCGCACGGTTGGACCAAGCCTTATCGTATGTCCCGCATCACTCGTATACAACTGGCTGGCCGAATTTGAGCGCTTTGCACCAGAGATAACCGCACGCGCAGTTACGGGAACCAAACGTGAGCGAGAGCTCGTGCGTACCGAAGCGTTCGGCGGTATTTCCTCTGAAGGAAGCACGTGCGACATCAACGAAAAATCTCATCTTACCAAGCACTGTGACGTGCTAGTGACTTCCTACGATTTAGCTCGTATCGATGCCGATTCTTATGCCGAGCGAACGTTTTTCTGTTGCGCACTTGACGAGGCTCAGTATGTGAAGAACCACGCCACAAAAACTGCCCGCGGCATCAAACGCATTCAGGCACATCACCGCTTCGCACTAACCGGAACGCCCGTGGAAAATCGCCCAAGCGAGCTCTGGAGTATCTTCGATTTCTTGTTGCCAGGGCTATTGGGTTCTTATATGCGCTTTCGTGAGCGCTTCGAACTAAATATTCTCGGGGGAGACGAAGATACCGCCGAGCGACTACGTCTACTGGTGGGTCCCTTCGTGCTAAGGCGACGCAAAAACGAAGTGCTCCGCGAATTACCCGAAAAGCTAGAATCAGTTGTACGAGTACAGCTAGAGGGCGAGCAACAGCGCCTTTATGCAGCAAGCGAACAACACCTGCGCGAAGCATTAACCAAGCAGAAACGTGAACGGAAAAACAAACGTCCTGGTAGCGAGTTGCCACCGGTTGAAATATTGGCGGAACTTACCAAGTTGCGCCAACTCTGTTGCGACCCCCACCTGCTATACGAGAACTACGAAGGGGCTGCCGCCAAACTTGATGCCGTCATGGAACTGGTGGAATCTGCACGTGACGGTGGCGAGAAGTCACTTGTGTTCTCACAATTCACCAGCTTTCTCTCGCGTATTGCCGATCGTTTAGACCAACAAGGTATCCCCTACTTCACCATCACCGGGGCCACTCCCAAAAAGAAACGTCTCGACTTAGTAAACACCTTCAACGAAGACAATACGCCCGTATTTCTCGTGTCGCTAAAGGCAGGCGGTACCGGCTTGAATTTAACAGGAGCATCAGTTGTTATCCATGCTGACCCCTGGTGGAACGCTGCAGCACAAAACCAGGCCACCGATCGCGCACACCGCATTGGACAAAACAAGTTAGTTAGCGTCCATCGCATTATTGCCAAGGACACCATCGAAGAACGTATCGTGCTCTTACAGGAGGCAAAAAACCAGATTGCCGATCAAATCGTAGGTGGAAGCGGTATTTCACTTTCCACACTAAGCAAAGAAGACCTTCTGGAATTACTCAGGGCGTAAATACTGCAAAAATTCGTTTTAATCAAGTAATGCCCCCACAGAAGACAGAGAGCATTACTTGATGAAGGAACCACTAGAACTTAATAAACCGCTCGTAGCGTTGCGTTAGTAACTTTTCAGTCGGCTCTTCGCAGAGCTCACCAAGAGCTTCAACCACATAAGCACGCACCCGCTCGATGGCGATCTCTGGGTTTTCGTGGGCCGGTGCAGGACCTTCTGACAGCACCGCATCCACAATACCCATCTCGCACGCCTCAGCTGCGCTCATCTTCATAACCGCAGCTGCCTCAGGTGCACGTGCGCGATCCTTCCAAAGAATAGACGCGAAACCTTCGGGTGATAATACCGAATACACCGCATGCTCCTGCATGGCCACCCGGTCGGCCAATGCTAGCGCAAGCGCTCCACCACTGCCGCCTTCGCCCAACAATACACTAACAACCGGCACACGCAAACCCGCCAAAGCGATGAGGTTATCGGCAATAGCATTGCCCTGTCCGCGCTCCTCGGCCTCCATGCCACAAAACGCACCCTGAGTATCCACCAAGCACACCACCGGACGACCAAACTTCTCAGCCTGGCGCATAAGACGCAAGGATTTTCGGTATCCCTCGGGCTGGGGACAACCGAAGTTACGGCGGATTCGCTCTTTCAAATCTGCGCCCTTCTCCTGGGCAATCACCGTAACCGCACGCCCGCCAATCCAGCCGAGGCCGCACACAATGGCGCCATCGTCACCAAACATGCGATCGCCATGCAGCTCAATGAAACCATCCACGAACCTATCAATGTAAGCCTGCGCTGTTGGGCGATGCGTATTGCGCGCCAGCTGAACACTGCGCCATGCACGGTTAGCGTCAACACGCACTGCCCCATGAGCGGACCCCGATATCCCCTCAAGCGAGCCACCCCCTTCGGCGTCAAACCCACCACTCGCTAAGGCCCGCTTCAATCGCTTGGGTGAAATCGCCTGCACCCTTGTGCGATCAAGGTGACCAGCAAGGTCAAAAAGCGCTTTGCCTAAACGAGGCCTACGTGCAGCTATCTGGGCAAACATAGGCCCTTCCGGCTCAAGCATGCCATACGTCACGGTATTGTACGTAGCGGTGTTATGCTCCAAATTTTCACAGACCGATGCATAATCCACCAAAAGAGAACTTTCACCAGGATCGATATCAGAACACGATGTCGCAGAAACGTGAATAGCCAACAGATGCGCCAGCGTAGATCGCAACTTCTCACGCTCAACAATGACATCAATCAACCCATGGGTTAGTGCGAATTCCGCCGTCTGAAAGCCCTCGGGTAATTCCTGCTTGATAGTATCTTTAATAACACGCTGTCCCGCAAACCCAATAAGGGCCCGAGGCTCAGCCAAGATAACATCGCCCTGCATGGCAAACGATGCAGTCACCCCTCCCGTCGTAGGGTCGGTAAGCACTGAAAGATAGGGCAACCCCGCCTCTGCATGACGCGCAAGAGCACACGACACCTTCGCCATTTGCATGAGTGACACCAGCCCCTCTTGCATGCGCGCTCCCCCTGAAGCAGTGAATATCACAACGGGCAAACGCTCGTCGGTTGCACGCTCAACCAAACGCGCAACCTTCTCGCCTACGACCGATCCCATCGAACCCATAAAGAACTGCGATTCCATGATGCCGATAGCGGTCCTTAATCCAGCAATCGTACCCTCGCCGGTACACACGGCCTCATCAAGACCTGTCTTCTTACGTTGCGCCGCAAGTTTATCTTTATACCCAGGAAATCTGAGGGGATCGGTTTCGGGCACTTCCCGATTCCACTCAACGAAGCTGCCCGTATCGAGTAGGTCGTTAATGCGTTCTTCCGATGACATACGAAGATACCCTCCGCAAGTTGGGCACACATAATGTCCCGATGCCAAACTGGCATCGTCAAACGAAAGACCACACTGCGGACAAGTGCGCCAGGTAACCTCTTCGACGACTGGCTTATCGGTAGTACACAGCACCCAACCCAAAAGCGGCGAATCGTCAGAAAGCGGTCGAAACACACGTATACCACGCGCGGCAGCACGCGCGATAAAGCTATCAACCTGCGCAAGAGGAAGAGACTCATCACAGAGCAGTACAACCGATGCCCCACAGGATTCTGCTGCCGTTAAGACCGCATGGCTATTACAGAACAGCGCATCGCTATACCTTTCGCCTAAGCTAACCATACTGTGCGCTACTTTTAAATGCGCATCATGGCGACGGTCTTGTGTATAGGCTGCACAAACAGTAAACCCAGCCTCGACAACAGACTGCATCATACGACGAGCAGTTTTTGAACGCGCCATTACCAAGGCAACGGGCTTGGTCACACTCCCCGCGGTGTTATCCATCAAAACAGGCGTAGCTGTCTTTTGCCTTGCCCGCACTTCACCCACCGTCGCTACGTATTCAGATCCATCAGTCGCATCAAGAGCATTGGGTGTCGTCGTCGACACTGCCGATTCCTCAAATACACGAGAGAGACGATAAGCAACCTCCGCGGGCTCTCGTGCGGGTTCGGCAGCTCTAACCGCACCTTCCTGAGGAACCATGACACCATCGAACGATAAGGTTACGTAATTTTGCTTGCGCTGCTTCATGTTAGCATCCTTGCACTTCTGCCTTCGCCAGCACGTACTTCTGTCTTGCTGTGGCGCACACCTGACCATCCACGCACGCCTCAACATCTGCCACACAGAGACGTGATGACGACTTCACTATGCGAGCCTTCAGCACTACCGTATCGCCGGGGATTACCTGACGACGAAATTTCGCATCATCGATTCCAGTCAAAAAGCCAATTGAACCCGCAGCCTCGCGTTCAACCAAAATACAAAACGAGGCCGCCTGCGCTAATG
>JAEWYG010000004.1 GCA_023395755.1 Actinomycetes bacterium
TCACTAGCTACGTCTGCGCCATCTTCAAGAGGCTTCACAGTATCAAGCTCAATATCGGTTAACAACAAATCTGTCGCCGAAAGCTTCAGGCGATCTTGCTGTAACGAAGCAAAGGCATCGCACGACGGCGTGCAACAAACCAGTACCTCACATTCACGAGCAAGTAGGCTGTCGAGCGATGTCGAAAACAGCTCGGCCCGCGTTGCTTCTAGAGGTGGAATATCGTCGAATACAACAAGGAGCGTCTTATTGTCGAGGCGAGAAAGCTCCGCCGCAACGATACCTCGGTCAAGATCCCTCAGAAAACAGGGGCTACGACCATTAACCCAAAAGGTATGCTCGAAAGAAAACACCACCTGAGCGTATTCCATAGCTAATCCGCTTCTACCAAACCCTTCAGGAGCAACAAGAAACCGGGAGACATGGCGCTCACGTAGTAAGCGCGCAATAAGGTCTGGCCTCGAATAGTGACGGCGAGATGCCAGATGGTTTGGACAGTGTCCATTGCAAGCTGATTTTGCTAAGAAACTAGTCATGGGGCAGCACTCCTCTCAAAGAGGAAGCGCAAGGCCCGGTAAAGATTTGATAATAATAGTTTTTAGGTCACCATAATGCAAGACCCTACATTCGTTCGCGCCCCTTACACCTTCGTCTTCGGGTCAATGTTTGACAAAAGCTCGTGTACAATAAGGCATCAAACCGGTGCATAACAGAAGGGGTATGCCATGTTTCAACCAGCCACACTCGCCGACCTGCCCGCCTTTCACTGTGGCCATGCACAAGATTTACAAGCAGGCACGGGATGTACGGTATTCGTGGCGCCCGAGGGAGCAACCTGCGGAGTTGATGTACGAGGAGGAGGCCCCGCAACACGCGAGACAGACCTACTGCGCCCCGAAAACATGATTGAGTCTGTACACGCTGTTGTGCTTTCAGGTGGCAGCGCGTTTGGCCTTGCAGCATCAACTGGCGTCATGGACGAACTTGCAGCACGCGGTATTGGTTTTCCCGTCGGCGATGCGCGTGTTCCCATTGTTGTCGGAGCTTGTCTATTCGATCTACTGGTTGGCAAGAATGCGCACCCCGATGCTGAATCAGGACAAGCAGCATGCGCCGCCGCATTTGATAAGACAACCACTACACCCCTCGCCGAAGGAAACGTTGGCGCTGGCTGCGGAGCAAGCGTTGGCAAACTTCTTGGACCCGATCGGGCCATGAAGTCTGGCTTGGGTATCTATGGGCTGCGAATGGGCAATCTTGTGGTTTGCGCCGTCGTGGCCGTAAACGCACTGGGTAACGTATGCAACCAGCACGGCACCTGGATCGCTGGTAGCCGAGGAACAGACGGAAACATTATGGACCCCCTTGCCGCATTCACTTTGATGGCAGAACAGGGAGCCGCAGAAACGCAAGCCAATCGCCAAGAAGGCCCCTGCGCCAATACCACCATCGGCATAGTACTAACCAACGCCAAGATTACCAAAGCCCAAGCAACCAAAGTTTCCTCAACCGTCCACGATGCCTATGCGCGAGCCATCAAGCCGGTACACACCTCCAACGACGGCGACACCGTGTTCACTTTTGCGTCGGGCGAAATACCTACTTCACCCGATATCGTAGCGGTGCTAGGCACCGAAGCTATGCAGGGCGCCATCGTAAGAGCTGTCCAACAGGCAGAAGCTGCCTATGGCCTTCCCGCAGCAAACGACCTTACCTCAACACACTAGGTGAACCATGGATACCACCAAACTAGGCAACCGTCTGCTGTTCGTTATATCTGTTATCCTAACTGGCGCCGTGGCTGGCGCGTTCGTGTGGTTTCTTCTCTTTGTTATGAACAAGGGAATCACGTTTCTTTGGGTGGTGCTTCCCTCACACTTCGGGCCCTTCTTTCCTTTGTTAGCCTGCATTGTGGGCGGAGTGATTATCGGGCTGTATGAAAAAAAATTCGGCCCTTATCCCGAAGACTTGAACAAGGTTATGACAAAGGTTAAAAAGAACGGACGTTACGACTACGATAATCTGGGTGTTATGTCGATCGCCGCTCTCCTGCCCTTGTTCTTTGGTGGGTCCATCGGTCCTGAGGCAGGACTCACCGGCGCCATTGCTGGAATCTGCACCTGGGTGGGCGACCGCATGAAGCGTTTCGGTGCCGACTTTAAGCAACTCACATCAGTGGGCACCATGGCAGCCCTCTCGGCTATCTTTACCGCCCCCCTCTTTGGGTTCGCGGCACCGCTCATGGATGAAGGGGGCAAAGATGGCGATACTATCAAACTCCCTAAATCATCGAAGCTTGTAGTATACCTGTGCGCTATTGCGGGAGCCCTTGCCGCCTTCATGCTCCTTGGTAAACTGTTTGGCGGAGGAATGTCTCTTCCCCACTTTTCCGACATTACCGTGGGCACCCTTGAACTAGCTTGGCTTATTCCCCTTGCCTTGGTGGGCGCAGTTGGCGGATGGCTGTACTGCGTGTTCGATAGCTTGTTAGAAAAAGCCTCTGACAAAATAGGCAATCGACCTGTGACTAAATCCGTAATCGCTGGTGTCGTTTTAGCTATTTGTGGCATCCTGTTGCCCTTTACCATGTTTGCAGGAGAAGTACAAACCGAAGAACTCGGCGAGGTTTGGACAACCATGAGTGCGCTGATT
Organism: Actinomycetes bacterium; assembly: GCA_023395755.1. Lineage (GTDB taxonomy): Bacteria > Actinomycetota > Coriobacteriia > Coriobacteriales > Eggerthellaceae > Gordonibacter. The sequence goes on from JAEWYG010000004.1 coordinate 2,653, forward strand.
CTTATTGCCACTGGGTTGGTAAAAGTATTTGTTACCCCACTTTGCATTCGTTTTGGTTGGCGCGGTGGACACTTCTTCCCCGTTATTTTTGCGGGCATCTCCATTGGATACGGCATGGCCATGCTCAGCGGTGCCGACCCGGTGTTCTGCCTCTGCGCCTGCACCGCAGCTCTTGTTGGTGGCGTTATGCGCCAACCTCTCATGGCGGTACTCTTGCTATTCTTATGTTTCCCCGTAAAGGGCGTCGTGGTTATGCTGGTAGCCGCCGCCATTGGCTCAATTATCCCCCTGCCAAAAATTTTCCAAAAGCCTAAACCCGACGGCAGCAAAAACAAAGCCCCCGAAACATTCGAGGGCCCTAGAGATGCGTAATTAAAGCAGTCGGAAAGGTTACTCTTTTCCCAGCAGTTTAGCGATACGATCAGAATATTCGAGCTCGATGAGGCCAGCTTCCTTCGCAAGATCAAGCACTGGCGCATCGTTCCACAGCGCCTCAAGACGGTAGTATTCGCGTGTTTCAGGCTGGAAAACATGTACCACGAAATCGCCGTAATCCAAAAGTGACCAGCTGCCATCCTGTGTACCCTCACGATGAATCGGCTTAGCACCGGCTTGCTTACGCTCGGCCTCTTCAATTTCGTCAACAATTGCATCAACCTGACGGTTGTTCGCCGCCGTTGCGATAACAAAATAATCGGTAACCCCAATGAGATCGCGTACTTCTTGCACCATAATATCGGCAGCCTTTTTCTCGTCAGCTGCCCGTGCCGCAATAAGCGCACGCTCCTTTGACGTGATAGCGGCTGGGTTGTTAGTGTTTTCGATCACAGTTTTCCTCTCCTCGGTTCTTTGCCTGCCGCTTCACGCGAGCGGGCGATATAGTAATTCCAAATAGTAATGGTTTGGGGATGAATACGCTTTCGTCGTTCAACCAGATTTAGCAATACGTGCCGAAACGTCGTCACGTATAACTCTTCGAGAGCAACCTCTCCCGCTAAATTGCGAATAGAGCCTAGCCCATGATAGTCTCGACCCGGCTCAAGTGCGTCGGCGATGTAGACGACCATATCAAGATCACTCATATCCACCGCACCCGCGGTATGTCGCTCAATAGACTGCACAATATCACGCGGCAAGGACGGAAACTTCTGCGCTAAGGCAGCGGCTGCCGTTGGGCCATGCAACAGCTGAGGCATATTCTCAAACACGAAGGGTTCCACCAACAAACCCAATTCCTTTACACGCTGACGGATACCTGCATCGTCGTAGTTCTTATCCCAGTCATGAAGTAACCCCGCAAGGCGCGCTTTATGCTCATCAACCTGATAAAGACGCGCTAAATTCTGGGCGGTTTTTGCCACACCTTGCGAATGCTCAAAACGACCGTGTCCGAGACGCTGCGCCAGATCAGCCGAACGTGCTTCAAAAAACGCATCCGAAAGAACATCCTCTTTATCGTGCATACGCTTTATCTCATCAACCACTGCGCCCCCCCTCTCAGAATTATCTTCTCGGTATAATCCGTGCTTACGCACATAATCATACACGCCCTGCATAGTCAAATAGCGAATCGATCGCCCTTCGGCTACACGACTGCGCAAATCACTCGACGAGATAGCAAGCGCAGTAACCTCCAAATACGATACATCAAAGCTACCCTGCTCCTCAATTTCTAGCATACGCTCCTTAGTGAGCGCATAACCCGGACGAGTAACTGCAATAAGGTGCGCTAAGTCAGCGATAGCCGCGCTCTCACGCCACTTCACGATAGAGGCGACAGCATCGGCACCGGTAATAAAAAACAACGCCACGTTACTTGGATAATGAGCACGCAACTCGCGCAGCGTGTCAACCGTATACGTATCGCCACCCCGCTCGATTTCCAACGCGCTCACGTCGAACGCCGGATTACTCGCCACCGATAAACGACACATTGCCAAACGATCCTGAGCCGGCGTAATAACCCTCTCTTTTTTAAATACGGGAACGCCCGCGGGCACAAATACAACAGCATCGAGTCCATACGCCTCACGTGCCTGCTCGGCACAGGCAAGATGGCCAATATGTACCGGGTCGAAGGTGCCGCCCATAATACCAAGGCGACGCGGAGTCCCATCAAACCCCAAACTATCGAACCTATCGCAGATGTGAGCCATCAGGCTCGCACCTGTCCCTCACCGCGCAACACATACTTGTACGAGGTGAGCGCCGCAAGCGCAAAGGGGCCACGCGCGTGTAGCTTCTGCGTTGAGATACCAATTTCGGCGCCCAACCCAAACTGCGCCCCGTCGGTAAATGCTGTTGAAGCGTTCGCATACACCGCCGCCGCATCAACGCGAGCCAAGAAAGCCTCGATAGCTTGTTCTTCTTCGGCCACAATAGCCTCTGAATGTTTGGTCCCGTAATGGTTCACCCGGTCGATAGCCTCATCAATACCAGATACTACACATACCGCCAATTCAGGCCCAAGATATTCAGTATACCAATCATCCTCGCAAGCCGGGATGGTATCAATATTGTAAGCAGTAGCAACAGCACACGCTCGCTCATCAGCATGCAGCAGCACACCCTGCTCGCGTAGATCTGCCAAAACAACCGGTAAAAACTCATCCGCAACATCTTCATCAACAAGCAACGTCTCGGCAGCATTACACACACCATAGCGACGGCACTTCGCATTTACGACAATAGCACGTGCCTTCTCCTTATCAGCTGAAGCATGCACATATATATGACAGTTGCCTGTACCCGTTTCAATAACCGGCACTTTCGCATACTCGACACAATGCCGAATAAGACCCGCTCCACCCCGCGGGATTAGCACATCTACCGTGCCGTGCAATGCCATAAGTTCATCGGTAGCTGCGCGATCGATAGAAGTAACCGCACCGATGCATCCCTGAGGCATACCAGCGTCAATCGCGGCCTCATGCAGTACCCGCGATACAATTTCATTAGACTCTGCAGCTAGGCTACCACCCCTCAAAACGGCAGCGTTACCCGACTTCAGGCAAATACCCGCCGCATCAGCGGTAACGTTAGGACGCGCTTCGTATACAACCGCAACAACGCCAAGCGGCACACTTACGCGCGTAAGTTCGATACCACTTTCTATTGTACGCTTCTCTTGCACCTGGCCCAACGGATCAGAAATTGCAGCTAGATCTTCAAGAGCAGCCGCCATGGCCTCAATGCGACTTTCGTCCAGCATAAGTCGGTCAAGAAGACTTGTGCGGGTACCCACAACACGTGCAGCTTCCATATCGTGCTCGTTTGCCAGCATAATGTCGTCAGTGTGGGTACGTAGAGCATCAGCCATAGCGCACAAAGCAGCGTTGCGCTGGGCGTCGGTCGTTTGAGCAAGCGCAGAACTGGCCGCTTTCGCCGCCTCAGCGATACGCCGCACGTCTATTTTCACCTGATCGTCGGCCATAGCCTTCCCTTCTTACTCGAAAACTACCAATTCGTCGCGATGGACAAGTGCCTTATCTGCCAAATTGGCAAGCAAACGATTTGCACGCAGCGCCTCACGCGAGTGCCCAACCGCAAGCACAACCTCATCACTCGAAGAAGACACACGACCACGCGCAAACAAATGACCTTCCGTGTCCTTAATGTCCACGATATCACCTTCGTCAAAGCGTCCTTCAACAGCCGCAACACCCACCGTTAGAAGCGAACTTCCCCGGTCAATGAGTGCCGCCTTCGCGCCCTTATCCACCACAAGTGAACCACGCACCGCATCGCCCAATGCAATCCAAAGCTTCTTCGGCGTAATCTCGTGCGGCTTGCGAGCAGCCACAAAACGAGTGCCAACATCTTGACCATCTGCCGCATCAACAACGGCATTGATGCGTCGACCGTGACATATAACCAAAGGGATGCCAGCCACCATAAGCACGCGAGCTGCCTTGATCTTGGTGATCATGCCACCCGATCCGATGGTTGATCCCGCACCACCCGCCACCGCAAGAATATCCGGACCGATTACATCAACTCGACCGATAAGCTGTGCGTCAGGGTTTTGATGGGGGTTATCGTCGTAGAGCCCGTCAATATCAGAGAGGATAACCATCAAATCGGCCTCAATGAGACAAGCTACCAAAGCCGCCAGCGTATCGTTGTCTCCAAAGCGGATTTGCTCTACCGAAATGGTGTCGTTTTCATTGACGATAGGCACCACACCCAGTTCCAACAGACGCGTGAGTGTATCGCGCGCATGGAGATACGCACGACGGTCGGCCGTATCACGACGCGTAAGCAATACGACCGATGTCGTAATGCTGTGTTCAGCAAATGCGTCTGCATAAGCGGTAGACAGCACACCCTGCCCCACCGAAGCAGCCGCCTGTAAGCTGGGCATATCATGTGGACGCTTATCAATTCCCAACGCTTCAAGCCCGCAAGCGATAGCCGCAGAGGTGACGATAACCGGCTGCCACCCCGCCGCCTTTACCCGAGCAACTTGATCGGCAATCCGACCAAGATAGGCATAATCAACCTTGCTCTCCGACGTGGTGAGCGTAGATGATCCTATCTTTATAACCAGGCGACGCCCGGGTGCGCCCTGGGCGCACCCAACACGGGAACCCTCGTTCATCACAGGTCAAGCTCCTTGTATAGATCTTCAGCCGTGCGCGCCGACTCAAAGCCAAACGCACGCCCAACTATGCGTATTTCGTCACCATCAACCGCACCGGCGCGTTCGAGTGCGGCTTCCACACCCAAGCGTTTCAAGCGGTGCTGCAAGAAAGTGATAGCTTCCTCGTTATCCCAATCGGTCTGAACAACCATACGCTCCACTTGCGGCCCCTGCACACGAAACACACCCCCGCCAAGAGGTAGCACTTGGAAGCGCTTATCACGCAACTCACGCTGATGCTCCCACACGTGGTCGTACTGCACGTCATCTTCTGCCGCAGAGCACGCCGCAGCACGCAATTCATGCACCTTCGTGGCGATGGCCGCCTTAAGGCCGTCTACCCCCTCACCGGTAAGGGCGCTAATACGATAAAGCTTCGGGTCGATAGGACTAGGAGCAAACTCGTTTCCCCCAGCCGCCGCAATTGAGTCCTCGCGCACGCGCGCGGCTAGCAATTCAGCTGCCTCTTCAGTGCCAGAAATGTCCACCTTATTCGCCACAACAATACGTGGGCGTGCGGCTAGCTCGTCTGCATACAGAGCAAGTTCACGATTAATAATATCGTAATCTTCAAGGGGATCACGCCCCTCCCAATCGCCAGTCAAGTCCACCACGTGCACAATCAGAGCAGTGCGCTCAATGTGACGCAAAAACTCGTGACCGAGACCGCGTCCCTCATGCGCTCCCTCAATCAACCCGGGAATGTCTGCTACCACAAAACTCAAATCACCCGAACGCGCCACACCCAGATTCGGAACCAACGTTGTAAAGGGATAGTCTGCAATTTTGGGACGCGCTGCGCTCATTTTGGCAATAAGCGACGACTTACCCGCAGACGGCATGCCAACCAATGCCGCATCGGCCATAAGCTTCATTTCGAGCTCGATCCAGCCCTCTTGCGATGGCTCCCCCAACTCGGCAAATGCAGGAGCACGCCGCGTCGGGGTAACGAAATGAATATTACCACGCCCACCCATGCCACCGCTGGCAACCACAACACGCTCGCCATCATGGGTAAGGTCGGCAATAAGTTCACCCGTTTCTTTAGTTTCTTCAAAATATTCGCGCACCACCGTACCTACCGGCACCTTGAGCACCAAATCTTCGCCCGTAGCTCCGTGCATACGCGAACCCTTGCCATGGGTCCCACGCTCGGCCTTAAAGTGATGTTTGAAGCGGTACTCGATAAGTGACGATAAGCTAGCGTCGGCCTGCACAATCACGTTACCACCATGCCCGCCATCACCTCCGTCGGGACCACCCTTCGGCACGTGCGCCTCGCGGCGAAACGCCATACATCCCGCGCCGCCATCGCCGCCCTTCACATGTATACGTACTTTATCGATAAACACGTCGATTCCTCTATTTCAGACAGACCGTCGTGCATTCTATCGTACGACGGTTGCAATCGGTGAATCTTGCAACTTGGATTGTATACGAAAAGTGCCCCCTGACGAGCAGGGGGCACGCGAAAACTAAAAGGTGTAGCAATCGTGTAACGAGTCGATCGCCTTATACTTCTGGACGCACGTGCACGCGACGCTTAATGCCACGTGTAAATTCTAACGTGCCGTCACACAAAGCAAACAACGTATCGTCTTTACCGCGTCCAACATTCTCGCCCGGATGAAAATGCGTACCGCGCTGTCGAACAATAATGTTACCCGTCTTCACAACCTGACCAGCGAACATCTTCACGCCGAGTCGCTGTGCGTGGGAGTCGCGGCCGTTACGGCTGGATCCAAGACCCTTCTTGTGTGCCATGAGAATTCCTCCCTTGCTCTTTACTCAGCGGCTTCGGTCGCGGGCTCTTCAGCTTTCGCGGCCTTCTTCGGGGCAGCCTTTTTGGCAGCCTTCTTCTCGGCCTTAGCCGAACCGACAGATTCGATCTGGACACGCGTCAACTGCTGACGGTGACCCTGCATTTTCTTGTAGTTCTTGCGCTTCTTAAACTTAAACACCAGCTGCTTTTCGCCCTTGAACTGCTCCAAGACGATAGCCGTGACCTTGGTCGCAGCAGCCTTGGCCGGATCGGCCTCGACCTTGTCGCCGTCCACGATGCAGATAGCTTCGAGTTCGACCTTTGCGCCAACCTCGGCTTCAAGCTTCTCGATATTCAGCTTGTCTCCGGGGGCAACTTTGTACTGTTTGCCACCCGTTTTTACGATTGCGTACATGAGTGACTCCTTATTTCAACCCACGCTCCCCTCAGGGAGCGAGAACGCAAGGCGATATCTTAACAGCGTGACCGTAGCAAGTCAATGTGATCTTATGCACAATCTCCGCGTATCATCGCACTCTTCTTACGCCGTGCCTCCACATAGCACAACGCTCATATGATATCAGATAATACTAGCTACACACGGTGGCGTGGTATTAATTTTTCCCAATCTCACCGTTCCAACAAAGTTAGAACCAACAAAGTACCAGCAAGCACTAGTGGGCCTCAGCCCAATTCGCACCACATGACACCCCTACTTCTAAAGGTACGCGCAGTTCAACGACGTGCTCCATAACGTCTGTTACTAGCCCAGAAAGCGCCTCAACCTCATCGGCAGGTACGCTAAAGTCCAACTCATCGTGCACCTGCAGAAGAAGCTTCGCGCGAAAGCCCTCTTTTCTTAAACGGCCCTGCACCTCGGTCATGGCCAGCTTAATAATGTCGGCCGCGCTCCCCTGCATGGGGTGATTCATCGCTGTACGTTCGCCGAACCCTCGCTGCGTTCCATTACTGCTTTTGAGTTCGGGAATATGACGCTTGCGGCCAAACATCGTCTCCGCAAAACCTTTTTTCTTTGCTAGCTCAATGGTTTCATCCAGATAAACACGTACACCCGGGTAGGCCTCGAAGTAGCGCTCAATCATTTCCTTTGCCTCAGAAAAGGGGATACCAAGGCTTTGCGCCAAACCGAACGCCTGCTGACCATACACAATACCAAAGTTTACGGCTTTCGCACGACTACGCAGTTCAGGCACGACCTCCTCTACCGGTACGTCAAACACACGAGCAGCTGTACTCGCATGAAAATCGGCTCCCGAACAAAATGCCGCCACCAGGTGTTCGTCGCCAGACAAGTGTGCGAGAAGACGCAACTCAATTTGAGAATAGTCAGCCGAGAGAAACCGTTCCTCTGGTGCAAGAGGAACGAAGCATTCCCTAATTTGTCGACCAAAATCGGTACGTACGGGAATATTCTGCAAGTTAGGATCTGACGACGAAAGGCGTCCAGTCGTCGTAACCGTTTCATTAAAGGTCGTATGAATCCGCCCATCATCCGCTCGCATCCGTGGCAACGCATCGATATAGGTACTTTTGATTTTCGCAAGCTCGCGATAGCGCAGCACGAGAGCCGGAAGCTCGTGGTAGGCCGACAATTCCTTGAGCACGGCAGCATCGGTGGAATAGCCGCGCTGAGTCTTTTTCAGTGGCTTCAGCCCCAGCACCTCAAAAAGAATGCGCGAAAGTTGCAGAGGCGAATCGAGATTGAACGTCTCTCCCGCCACCTCATAAACACGCTCGGACAGCTCCTCCAACTCGGCCTGGGTAGCAGCGCCCAACTGCGCCAAACGATTAACATCAATGGCGGCACCCGTACGTTCCATAATAGCCAACACGCCCACCAGCGGTAGATCAATATCGAAATAGGCGCTACTACTACCATCACGCGTAAGAGCATCGGTAAGTGGCGCAACCAACGCCCGCGCTGCGGCAGCCTGCACTACCGCTACATCGGCTTCTGTTTTTGCCTCAGGCAGCACACCACCACAATAAGCGTCCAACAACGCATCGAAGGAATACTCCGTCACCGATGAGTTCAGCACATAACCCGCAAGCCCCAAATCAAAAGCACGCATATCCATTAGTTCGTCGTCTTGCACTAAAGCGGGTACTGCAGTATCGGCTGGATAGACACGATGAATGGCATGTTTGACATCTAGGGCAGCAAACGAACCCGTACGCACCACGCGCGCAAATGCCGCAAGACCCCTGTCGTCCTCATACAGCGCCATACCCTGAGAGGTACCGATAGCACAGGTAAGATCGGCATTGAACAGCGATGCTTGCTCGGGTTCAACAAACGCCACACCCAGCGTTTCACCTCGTTCGATAGCCGCATCAACAAGAGTATCGGCTTCAGCGCCTGTCAGCAAGGGCTCCCAAGCAAGCGGTGCGGCCTTCTTTTCAAGCTCACGCCCTACCAACTTGAGAACACGACTCAAATGAGAGTTGAGCTGTAACTTCTTAAATGCCTCGGTCACTACATCGGGGTCGAACGACGGAAAGCTAAACGATTCAAGATCAAGGGGGAAATCGAGGTCTCGCACGATAGTGGCAACCTCGCGGCTTGCAAAGGCCGCTTCCTTATTTCCAACGACGTTTTCCTTCTGCTTACCCTTAAGGTCGTCGACATGCTCATAGAGACCTTCCAAACTGCCGTAGGCTTGCAGCAGCTTTGTGGCTGTCTTCTCACCAATACCAGGAACTCCTGGAATATTATCGGATGAGTCGCCTTTAAGGCCCAGATAATCGGGCACCTGATGAGGTTCAATGCCATAGCGCTCGGTCACTTCAGCAGGACCATAGATAGCAACATCGGTGATGCCCTTTTTTGTAGTAACAATACGCGTCAGCGTGCTTGCCAGCTGATAGGCATCTTTATCGCCCGTTACCAGCAACGTTTCATAACCCAGTGCCTCATCGCGCGCTGCGATAGTGCCCAGAATATCATCGCCCTCCCAGCCCTTAATGCGCACAACCGGCACATCCATAGCTGTGAGTAGCTCCTCGATAATGGGGAACTGCACTTTAAGATCTTCATCCATAGGAGGTCGCTGCGCCTTGTATTGCTCTAACGCCTTCATGCGAAACGCCGGGCGCCCAGCATCAAACGCGCAGATGAGAGCATCGGGTGCAGCCATATCTATAAATTTCAGCAACATAGCAAGAAAGCCAAACACCGCATTAGTTGGCCGTCCGTCGGGCGCGTTCATGGTTTGGGGCACCGCATGAAAGGCGCGGTGCATAAGCGAGTTACCGTCGATGACGGCGATCTTCTTGGGCATGGATCTATCCTCCGTCGAGCTTCGATTTCTAGACCCCAGTATAGTGCATGCCCCTCAATACCTCACCAGAAAAGAGTGCTCGGGAAGCTACGCATTCCAGAGATAACCGACACTGCGAATGGTTTCTAAATGCTGAGCTAAATCGGGACCAAGTTTAGCGCGAACACGACGTACATGAACATCAACAGTACGAGAGCCGCCATAGTAATCAAAGCCCCAAACACGTCGCAACAAAGCATCGCGAGAATAGGTGCGGCCAGGATGGGTAACCAAAAAAGCCAACAAAGCATATTCGAGGTAGGTAAAATCGAGAGGATCGCCTGCAACGGTTACCTGATAAGTAGCCAAATTAATAGTCATCGCATCCACAACCAGCAGGTCGGAAGGAGTGCTCTCATCCCCCGGCCAAAGCAAATTACGAATGCGAGCAGTGCATTCCTCGCTACCGGCGCCATGAACAACAAAGTCGGTTTTGATCTGCACGGGAAGACGAAAAGAGCCCAACTTGGCCTCATCGGCAATTACCAACAGAGCAGCCGACCCATCTTCAATCAGCAGTCGCTCAGCTTGCGCAATGCGAGCTGACGCGTCGCCACGAGCCTCTAAAACCACCAAGTCGTAACCAGAATTTTGGGCGAGCAGCTTTTCGAACTGCGCAAACGAACCCGCAGCAACATCAACATCCAAACCGGAAAGCACTTGCTGGAACTTATGGGCATTATCTAAGCTATCAGCAACGAAGATCACCGATTTTCTCATGCGGTCGACTCCCTTCCAGCCCAAGATAGCATAATTAAAGCACCGCCAGATAGCGGTCGCGTTCCCATTGCGAAACATAACCTTGGTAGTCGTTCCATTCGGCTCGTTTGGTGGCTACGAGATATGAGTGAATATGATCGCCTAGGGTTTCTTGCATGAATTGAGACTCGGCGAACAGTTCAACAGCCTCACCCAAACTTTCGGGCAATGTTGAGATACCTTGATGACGAAGATCCTGACGCGTTAGGGCAAAAAGGTCGCGATCTTCAGTCGGAGGCTGCAGTTCCAGCTCATCCTCAATACCCCTTAAACCCGCAGCCAGCATAACAGCAAATGCGAGATAAGGGTTCGCCGCAGGATCGGGGCTACGCAACTCAATACGACAAGCATCCTCACGATTCGGACGGTAGCCAGGAATACGTACGAGGGTAGAACGATTGCGGCTAGCCCACGATAAGTACGTCGGAGCTTCCCCACCGCAGATAAGCCGCTTGTATGAATTGACGTGCTGATTGGTAACTACACAGAACTCTGGAGCATATCTCAAAATACCCGCGATATAGTGCTTGGCCACTTTTGAAAGGCGATAGCCCTGCGGATCAGACGGATCAAAAAAAGCATTGTTACCATCGAGGTCAGTAAGGCTTTGATGCACATGCATACCACTACCTGGCTGGCCAGCCATAGGTTTGGGCATAAACGAAGCATACACACCATGCTTATGAGCAATCTCCTTAACCACCAGTTTATAGGTCATCACTGCATCAGCCATAGACAATGCATCGGCATAGCGCAGATCTATCTCATGCTGAGAGGGACCATTTTCGTGATGGGAATACTCCACGGGAATACCCATCTTCTCCAGCGTAAGCACCGTATCGCGACGCAAATCGGAGGCGTAGTCGAGACTAGTCAGATCAAAGTAACCACCTCGATCGAGCACCTCGGTACCTTCGGCATCTTTAAAGTAGAAAAATTCCAACTCAGGCCCTACGTTAAACGCGTAGCCCATGCGAGCTGCCTTCTCCATCGTACGAACAAGCACCTGACGCGGATCTCCCTCGAAGGGTTGTCCATCAGGGGTACGCACGTCACAAAACATACGTGCCACAGCATTGCTTTCGGGACGCCAGGGTAACACCTGGAAGGTTGAGGCATCGGGAAAGGCCAGCATGTCGGACTCTTGCGTACAACAAAAGCCATCGATACAGCTTCCATCAAAGCCCATGCCCTCAGCGAACGCATTATCAAGCTCGTTAGGAACAACAGCAAACGATTTCATAGTGCCCAGCACATCGGTAAACCAGAAGCGAACAAAATGTACATCGCGGCTCTTGATAGTTTTCAAGACAAAATCTTGGTCGGGGTTCGCAGTCATGGGCGCATCCTTTCTCTTGTAGTCCATTATAGCGCGCCATGTTTCATCTTCGTTTCACAAGGAATTTTCTCAGATTGGATAGGAGGCTGGGGATTAATTCCCCAGCTGTCCTTCCACCAACAAAACCCGGCGCTTAGGGCCGGGTTTTGTAAGGCAGCGCAAACCACTCGACGCTATAAGCGGGTCTTCGGTTTTGAAAACCCGCTATCTATGGATCGACGAAACGGCTATTTCTTCAAATCTTCGATACTTGCGGTCTTACCGGGATATAAACCAAGGGGTTCAAAGTGAATTTTGCCAGCAGATACAAGATTGGTACCATTTTTGGCATTATAGTCTTCCAGATAGGTGATGTGTTGGAAGTAGTTCGCATCCAAGCTACCATCGTTTAATGCCACGTTCGGCTGGATATAATCGGTAAACTCTTTGACCTCCAACGTATAACCGTGGTTGGCCAAGATATCCTTCACCTGCGCTAGAATCTCAGCATGCGGAGCTGGCGAGGCACCCACCACGATAGTAGTGTCGTCACCCTTCGCGTCCTCAATTTCGGTGTTACCAGTCACGTCAAGTGGTATAACCAAACCAGTATACGTGTTCTCTATGAACTGGCGAGCCGTAGCGCTCTGTAATGCTTTAACGAGTGCCTGGATCTTGTCGCTGCTCTCGTCGCCCGCACGCACGGCCACCACGTTGGCATACTTATCGGCCGCCTCGGATGCCTCATCTTCACGAGCAAGTGCAGAAGCGGTATCAATACCCCCGCTAATAGCATAGTTGCCGTTGATAACAGCTGCATCGACATCAGGCAACGTAGTGGGCAGTGAAGCTGCTTCCATCTCCACTATCTCAATGTTGTGAGGGTTTTCGACAATGTCGTTTTTTGTCGCCTCAAGACCAGTGCCTTCCTTCAGTTTTATAAGACCTTGGTCCTGCAATAGCAACAACGCACGCGCTTCGTTTGTAGGGTCAGATGGCACAGCTATCTTTGCACTCGCGGCCCCACTACCGCAACCAGCCAGCGCAGCGCACGTAGCACCCACGATGGCCACTGTCGCAATTGTCTTCAATATAGTCTTCGCTTTCATGGTAATTCCCTTTCATTTAACGTATATCAGATGTTATAAAATATGAGTCGAGGCTCTTTCCTTAACGGACCACATGCCGTCTGTTACTTGCGCTTGTCCACCTTGCGTGCGACAAGGTTTCCGGTACTCTGAAACACCTGCACAAGTACGATACACAAAATAAGTGCCGCCACCATGACGTCGGCCTGATAGCGCTGGTAGCCATAGCGAATGGCAATGTCGCCCAAGCCACCTGCTCCCACCATTCCCGCCATAGCCGAGTACCCAAACAGCGTGATGAAGGTGATGGATGCCCCACGAATAAGCGACGGCAGGCTCTCATGCAAAAACACCTTACACACGATCTGCCAAACATTTGCACCAAAACTCTGTGCGGCCTCCACGAGACCGCTGTCAACTTCAGCGAGGCTTTGTTCCACCATGCGCCCCACAAAAGGTGCCGCCGCCACCACCAAAGGGACAATAGCTCCGGGAACCCCCAGTGAAGTGCCCACGATAATGCGCGTTAAAGGTATAAGTGCCACTAGCAGAATAATGAACGGGATGGAGCGACCAACATTCACAACCCAACCCAACACCGCACTAAGAACGCGATGGGGACGTAATCCACCTGGAGCCGTTACCACTAACGCCACGCCGAGAGGCACACCAAGGAGGTAGGCAAATAGCGTAGCAACCACCGTCATAATCAGAGTGTCAAGCGTACCTTGCGCCAACAATAAACCGTATTGGTCAAAAAATGCCGCGAAGAAGTTCATGTTATTTCACCCACCCGTTAATGTGAACCGCACGGTTTATCGGTGAATCAATTACCTCTTTAAGCACGGCCGTCGCAGAATCACCAAAATGCCCGTTCGTGCAATCTACTTCAGGAGTGCTCGCTTGGTCAGGCTCGCCAGATAAACTGTCGTAAGCAATAAGTTCACGAGTGACAGAGCTTTGAGGGTTCGAGAACACGTCGAAAGTGAAACCCTCCTCCACAATGCGCCCTTCGTCAATCACAGCAATGCGATTGCAAATCTTTTGCGCCACAGCCAGTGAGTGCGTGATAACCACCATAGTCACGCCTAACTCCTTGTTGATATCTTTCAACAAGTTCAAGATAGACACCGTCGTGCGTGTATCGAGCGCGCTTGTAGCTTCATCACAAAGCATCACCTTGGGGTTGTTCGCAAGAGCGCGGGCAATAGCCACCCGCTGCTGCTGTCCACCGGAAAGCTGACTTGGGTAACGATCGGCCAAGGTGCCCAATCCCACCAATTCCAACAATTCACTGGCACGCAAACAAGCGGCCTCTTTTTTTTCATGACGCAATTCAAGAGGAAACGTCACATTACCTAATACCGTACGCTGCTGAAAGAGGCTAAAGTTTTGAAAGATCATGCCGATTGAAGCACGCAACTCCAGCAAATCCTTGCCCGTAAGGCTGGTCACATCGCGACCATCGATAACGATACGGCCTTCGGTAGGACGCTCGAGCAGATTAATACACCGTACGAGCGTAGATTTTCCCGCTCCTGATGCGCCAATAATACCGAAGATGTCGCCATCTTCAATAGTCAAACTCACGTCACGCAATGCGTGATGAGCACTCTCAGTGGCGCCATAAGTTTTTTGCAAATGTTCAAGCTGAATCATGGTGTTCTCGATCTATGTCGTTCGTACAGGATTGCGGCCGCTCCGCAAAGATTGCGACCACACGAAAGCTAGGCCTGAGTGTTGGCACACGAGCCAACCAACCCAGGCTTGGGCATTAGCATGTCCATGGTATGTACGAAAAGAGAACTCATAGGTGAGTATCTTACGGGATGGACGCTACCTGTCAAGACATCTCTCACTGGATGCTTATGCGAATCTTTTATGATTGGCTATCTGATAAATAGATAACTTAGCTTTCTATTATTTTCAAACAAGCACATCCGAATAGAGTCTATTGCGGAACGTCTCACAAGACAACTCGTGCTGCTAGTCACTACGTAACAGCCCTATAACGGACAAGCATTAGGCATGCCGGTATTCACCACACCGAGGTTATACTTAGTTATTCATCCGTCCTGACCGACGGTATAGGATATATGAAAGTACCGGAGGGAGACCGCTTGATGGGCACTACGAACGACTACGCAAGCATACTGGCAGAAAGCGGCATTGATTATGCCGAGGCTATGGATCGATTCGGTGGCAACGAGGCGCTTTATCGCCGTCTTGCCGTAAAGTTCCTCGACGACCAGCACGTAGAGGCACTTGAAAAGGCGTTGGAAGCCAA
>JAEWYG010000033.1 GCA_023395755.1 Actinomycetes bacterium
CAAAACCTCCGGCAACAAACGGTGCCGCACTAAGAATGCCGTCGTAGGCGTATGCGGCACCCCAGGCTAACTGATAAACACCCATAAACCCTCCAGCAAGAAGGGCTCCTAAAACCAAGACAATCCAACTTGCCCCGATCCCGGACAATACCAACAGCAGCGTTCCTGTGGTTCCTGCAGCAGCGAAACCCACCAGTACTTTTTTGTTAGCAAGCAGTTGCTCTGCGCGGCCCCTCGAAGTCAATGAGAACACGATTGCAGGCAAGCTGCAGGAGAATACAGCGATCACTGCAATTTCAGGCATGAGTCCTTGTAGGTCGGGTCGTATAAAAAACGCGCTCATGAAAAGCGCATCGAGCCACGACCAGAGTAAAGCAGAACCTACAATAACCTTGATACCGTCGGTGCCACGTACTCGTTCGAAAAGTTTCATGGTGTTGATCCTCCCCCTGAGGAGTTATACCAGCGATAGTGTCATCTATTGGTGAGCGATGGAAAGCGAGGGTGAGCAAAAAGCCCACCCTCGCTTTATAGTAGCTGAACGATGACGGTGCGTTACCCCTTCTGCACCCGTGGTGAAGGTTGTTATGCCTTCTGTGCCTGGGCCTGTACGCAGGTGATGGCAATAACACCCACAATATCATCCGCCACACAACCGCGCGACAGGTCGTTTACGGGAGCAGCGATACCCTGTGTGATGGGGCCATACGCTTCGGCCTTTGCTAAACGCTGCACCAGTTTGTAGCCGATATTACCGGCATCCAAATCGGGGAAAATTAATACGTTGGCGTGTCCGGCAACGGAGGATTGTGGTGCTTTCGATGCTCCAATAGAGGGCACAATAGCGGCATCGAGCTGAAGTTCTCCATCGAGCGCGATCTCAGGTGCAAGTGCATGTGCAATCTCAGTAGCCTCGACCACTTTTGCGGCGTCGGCGTTATTGGCAGATCCATAGCTGGAATGTGAGAGCATGGCTACAGCAGGTTCGCTGCCCATAAGCGTCTTCCATGATTTTGCGGAGTTTACGGCAATATGGGCGAGCTTCTCGGAATCGGGTTGTACCTCAAGGCCGCAATCGGAAAAGAGGAAGGTGCCTTGTTGACCCAGATCGCAATCGGGCACTACCATGATGAAGAATGAGCTAACCAGCGCAACGCCCGGAGCAGTCTTTAGGATTTGTAGGCAGGGACGCAGTACGTCGCCGGTAGAGTGACAGGCGCCGGCAACCATTCCGTTTGCTTGTCCTGTTTTCACCATCATTACGCCGAAATAAAGTACATTATCCATGAGCTCATCTGCCTGCTCGGGTGTCATACCCTTGGCTTTACGCAGTTCGTAAAGGACGCTGGCGAATTCGGTACGCTCGGGTGCGGTACGCACATCGATAATGCGGGCACCATCAAGTGTATAGGGGCTTGCGGCTATTACTTCCGCGTTGCCTAGGATGATCAGGTCTGCCACATTGTCAGCAAGAATGCGCTCAGCAGCTTGCAGTGTGCGCTCGTCGTCACCTTCGGGTAGGACAATGGTTTGCTTGTCGGCCTTGGCCCGGGACAGCATGGCTTCCAGAAAAGAACTCATCGGCTTATCCTTTCTCAAATTATCCGGTTTGTATGATAATTCACGCAGGGCGCGTCTGGCCCGGTAAAATGCAATCTGGTGCAATAAGCGCAGAATTCGGGCCGAAAAGGCCTTGTTTGTTGTATAGGTTGAAAAACAAGGAAGGTTCCCTATGGGTGTACAGTACTGAGATTTTAAAGATTTCGACATCGATGAGGTAGATGCGATTATCGTCGGCAGCGGGTTTGCGGGGGGTGTCGTGGCGCGCGAACTTGCTGAGCGTGGCAATAAACGCGTGCTGGTTATTGAGAAGCGATCACATATCGGTGGCAATATGTACGATGAAGCTGACGAGGCGGGTATTCTTGTACATCGTTACGGTCCTCATATCTTCCACACAAACGATCGTCGTGCTTTTGAATACGTGCGTCGTTTCACCGAGTGGCGCGATTACGAACATGAGGTTTTGGCCGACTGGTATGGTACGTATTTACCGGTGCCATTTAATAAGAACTCGATGGAGATCGCGTTTGGCGATGAGAAGGCCGCACGTCTTACCGAGAAACTCATTGATACGTTTGGCGATGAGCGAAAGGTGACCATTACCGAGCTGCGCGAGCAGGACGATCCAGAGTTGTCGGAAATTGCTGATTTTATCTACAAGAACGTGTTTTTGTACTATACGCAAAAGCAATGGGGCTTGACGCCGGAAGAGGTTGATCCTTCCGTTACCGCCCGCGTTCCCGTATTCGTTTCGCGTGATAATCGCTATTTCCAGGATGCCTATCAAGGTATGCCTTTGCACGGTTACACCCCGGTATTTGAGAATATGTTGGACCACGAGAATATTAGGGTGTGTTTAGGAGTCGAGGCAGAAAGTGTCTTCGACTTGGAATTCCAAAGTGACGAGGAAGATGCACCTCTGTCATCAATTGGTATCAAAGGCACTGATTTCGAGGGCCCCATTGTGTACACAGGTCCGTTGGACGAGCTGTTCCTTTCGCGTTTTGGTCGCTTGCCCTACCGAAGCCTTGATTTTGTTTACGAGACGCACGACAAACAGCATGTGTTGCCATGTGGTACGGTAAATTTCACGGTTACTGAGGATTACACTCGTATTACAGAGTTTACGTACCTGACAGGGCAGGAGTCTGACAAGACCACCATTATGAAGGAGTATAGCCACTCCTATGACGACCCGCGTAAGCAGATTCCGTATTATGCCATTATCAACGACGAAAACGCCGCACATTACGAGCGTTATCGCGCCTTGACTTCATCGCTGGGTAATTTTCACCCGCTGGGACGTTTGGCAGAGTATCGCTACTATAATATGGACGTCATCATCGGACGCGCTTTGGCGCTTGCCGACGAACTGGTGGGCTAGGGACTTTATCGACGTTTACAAGGGACGAGGAAACTATATCCATGAAAACCATTTCATTCGCCGTTCCCTGCTATAACTCGGCGGCTTATATGGATAAATGCATTGAATCCATCCTTAAGTGTGGCGATGATATTGAAATTATCGTTGTTGATGATGGGTCAACCAAAGACAACACGCTTGAAAAAGCGCAGGCGTGGGAAGCGTCGTATCCTGACGTTATCCGCGCGGTACACCAGGAGAACGGTGGTCACGGTCAAGCGGTAAATACGGGTTTGGCGCATGCAACGGGCCGCTACTTCAAGGTTGTCGACTCCGATGACTGGCTTGATGAGTTGGCTATGCATGAGATTATGGGTTACCTGCGCACCCAGGTGGAGCGCACTGAAGCGACCGATCTCGTTATTGGTAACTACGTGTATGAGAAGGTACATGAGAACACGCGTACGGTTATGCATTACCACAATGTGTTTCCTGAAGGTCGCGAGTTCAGCTGGAGCGAAGTGGGTTCTTTTGGTCAGAGCCAGTACCTGTTGATGCATTCGGTGATCTACCGAACCGAGCTTTTGCGCGGCATGGGGCTTGAGTTGCCGAAGCATACCTTTTATGTGGACAATATCTTTGTATACGTACCGCTTCCAAAGGTGAAGAGCATCTATTATCGTGATGTTGATATGTATCGCTACTTCATTGGTCGTGAGGACCAGAGTGTAAACGAAAACGTTATGATGGGCCGTATCGATCAACAGCTGCGTGTGACGCGCCTGATGATCGATGCTGTCCGCTTGCCTGATGACGTGTCTGAAAAGCGTTTAGAACGCTACATGGAGAACTACTTATCCATGATGATGTGTATCTGCTCTATTTTCCTCCGTATGATTGATACGGACGATGCTGAAGACGAACGTGAGGCCATCTGGGAGTACCTTAAGAAACATAATCCCGATGTCTACCGCCGCATTCGACGCAGCGTGTTGAATGCAAGCACGAACCTGCCAACCGAGCTGGGTAGGCGTATTGGTATTACTGGCTACCGTATGGCTCAAAGGATATTTAAGTTTAACTAGTCATCAATGTTGAAGAGGAGATTCCCTTTGCGGCAGCCTCCTCTTTTGTTTCTACTCTTCTTTTGAGAAATATCTTAGCGGAAGTCTTTCTCGTTAGCGAACTGCCAGCCAAGAAGAGCATCGCCGATAAGGTGGAACTGGAAAGGCAGAGGACGCGTTAGGTCACCCCGGTCGATCTTATCCGAGATGCCGCACAATTCATCGAGAAGGTCGAAGAACGAGTATTCCTTCAAGAAGCTATCTTCGTCCTCCCTCTCATCAGGGGATGCTAAAAGAACTTGAATCACGGAATCGAGATACTCGTCGTGGCTTTCGCTGCTTGCCTGAAGAGCATTGAGTTCGTTATGGTTGAACACCGAAAGCTCGATGCAGTACCAACCGAGTGTGTTTTTGGGTGAGTCATCCATGTTGTCGCTGAGGATAATTCCGGTATGCTCGAGATCGGCAACGGTGAAGCATGACCTGAGCACGTCTGGTGTGACCAGAGGCTTTCCGTCTTCGTCGAGGTCGGTCAAAACGTAGACCAGCTGCGCGGCAAGGGTTCCTTCTTGCAAATCTAAGGCGATTCCGTAATGATACTCGGGATCGTCGGTGCGTGTCCCCCAATACAGCTCGCTTGGATTATCAAGCAGGGTTTTGATGCTTGCAGACATAGCGCCTCCTCGCTGTGCTTCGTAGAATGAAGTGAATATTTTGTTCTACGAAGCAGTATCCTTACCTAGTGCTAACAGGCTAATGGTGTTGAGTATAGAGCAAGAAGGACTCTCTTACTTTCATATACAGCAATATCATGGACAAAAATAGTTGCTCAAGTCCTATTTTTGTCCATGATAAATGCGAGCTTGATCAAGTTTGTTCACGCAAATACAGGCTTGTATATAGCGATATATTCTTTCCGTTACGCCCCTATGCCCATTCCCATGAACACAGCCGAGAGCGCTACCAGCACACCGATGACCGATTCTCCGCCCAGCACACCACTAGATACGATTAAGCCAGTCTCGTTTTGGGTTTTCTCTTTGGCTTCCGCCTCCTCAGGCGAGAGCTTGGCGCGACGTTGCTTGCATATGAAGTCGTACATCACCTTCACCATGGCACCAAGGAATGCCGAGAAAGACAGGTAAAAAGGGAGGTATATGCCTAAGCCCAACATCATAGCAGGAAAGCCCAGCAGATATAGCACAAAACCAGCGGTCAAGCCAAGAGCGAACGAGGGAACCGAGGGGACACCTGATACCATAGTGGCGACGACGGATGCTTGCGCTGCCACAAAAGAACCTTGCGGGCCAAACGATTCGGGGCCGTAGGCACCCACAAGTACTGCCATGACCGCTACGGCCACAACGGCTCCGAGCACAGCGCCAATTGCCTGGCCGATCCACTGTGCTTTGGGCGAGGTTCCTATTACGTGTCCTGCGTGAAAGTCATTCATTACATCACCTGCTAAACCGCAGGCAACGGCCACAATGCCTGCGACAAAGAACAACTGCACTTGAGGCACGTTGGATACCGCTGCTACCGCCAGCAGTACAATCAAGCCGAATATCTCCATGGGGTCAATACCCGTTTGACCAACGCTCTGTGCGCTCATGGCGGTTGCTACCCACGTAAGAGCCACTACGATCAGTGCGGGAACGGGGCCAAGTTGCAAACCGAAGCAGATTAACAACGCTACGGCTGCAACTCCACATGCAGCAAGACCAGCGCTTATGCGAATACGACGACGGTTGCCACCTGTAACGGGAGGGTTGTCTGCATTTGTTACTGTTGCTCCCAAGGAAATCGACCCTTTGGTATCTTTTAACATCTTGATGGCCTTTGGCAGAATGTTTTTGAAGATAACGCCTAGGCCAGCGCCCATCATGACACCCATGCCGAGACTAGATACGATGCCTTGGCCAGTAGTTATATCCCATAAACCTACCGTAGAGCCCCCCACGATAATACCGAAGTTGGCAAACAGTGCGCCGCCAAACCAGACAACAACAGCTCCCGTGCCTACGAGGAAACCTACCGCTAACAACATAGGTGAGTTGTAAATACCAAACGCTACCCCAGGGATGGAAATGTTGCTAAGCAGCATGGCGGGGATAACGCCAAAAAAGTCGCGCAATGCCGTGTAGAGGCCAGCAAACCCCATGGAACCGAACAGCTTGAGTCCCACTTTACCTCCAGCATTGCCCGCGATGAGCGTCTGAGCAGCAGATTCTCCGATGGGGTACTGCAGATCGGCATCTTCGATGAAATGACGACGGAGTACCGCCGTGCAGATAAGTCCCAAAATTACACCCGACAGCGCGACGACTAGCATCTCAAACCAACCCACTTGATCGGCGAATCCCAGCATCCAAATGCCGGGAATAGTGAAGGCAAGGCCGCCAGCCACCATGGCGCCGGCAGACATAACCGTATGGGTGACGTTAGCTTCGTTAAGGCTTGCCTTGCCGTGTCCTAATGCTTTTAAAAAGAAAAGTGAAATGATGGCCGCAAATACGATAGGCCAAGGAAGCGCCCCCATTTTGAGGGCAGTGTACACCGATGCTGCGGTGATAATGATGCAACCGACGCAGCCTATTAAAATGCCGCGCAACGTCAGTTGCCCTTTGATAGAGTCCATGCTGTGCTCCTTTTGGTATATCCGCTTCCCCTCGTTTCGGGAAGTCGGGTTACTGAACGGACGGGTACAGTATAATCGGGTCGAAAGTGAAGTGGTATCGTTAAATTTGCAGTATTGGGTAAATTTACCTACGCGCGGGCCTTTGAGGCTGCAGTGCACAGATAGGGAAGGCAGGGTGGCCTCATGGACGTTAGTGTGATGTCGGGTATGCTGGCGGTGGACGTAGGTAATACGGTTACCCGGTTGGGGTTGTTTTTGAGCGGCGAGCTTCGCGCCACCTGGAGCGTCACGACTCCGGTGCTGATGACAAACGACGAGGCGCGTTTGGTGGTGGCAAACTTTTTAGACGCATTGAAACGCGAGTCTGCCCGTACCAGTGGCACGCGTGTTCCTGTACTCGCCGATTCTATCTTGTCGTGTGTTGTACCTGACCTTACTGATATTTGGGCTATGGCGTTGCAGGTAGAATGTGCGCGGCGCCCTTTAGTGGTGGGTCCTGGATTAAAAACGGGGATTAAAATGCGGTATCGTGATCCAGCTGAGGTGGGGTCCGATCGCGTTGCAGATTTGGTCGCAGCACGTGCCGATTACGAAGGGCCGCTTATTGTGGTTGACTTGGGTACTACGACCAACTTTGAGGTCATTGATTCTCAGGGTACCTTCCTGGGGGGTATTATCGCTCCAGGTTTAGCTCTGGGGGCAAAGTCGCTTGCGCAGGCCGCTGCGCGCTTGCCGATGATTGAGCTGAAGGCACCGACATCGGTCATCGGCACTTCAACCCGCGAGGCTATGCAATCAGGCATAGTTATGGGGGAGGTAGCGCGCATTGACGGGCTTATCGATATGGTGCTGGCCGAGTTGGGATGTGAGGCTGGCATTGTCATCACGGGAGCGAACGCGAATGCTTTGGTTGCATTGCTGCGCCATGATGCTCATGCCGACGACACGCTTACCTTGCGTGGCTTGGTGCGTCTTTACGAGATGAACCGGCGAAAATAGTAGGATGTTTGCGATAACAAAGCGAGCGAATTTTCGAGTAAATAAGAAATGGTGACTCGACAGGTAAGGAAGGCGCAAGTGAACAAACAGATGCAAGCGAGGAAACTGGAAACGCTGGCAGGATTGGGGAACGTACGCTTGGATGAGCCTCTGGCACCCTATACCTCGTTTCGTATTGGCGGTGCAGCCGATTTTCTCGTGTCTCCACATACCGACGAGCAGGTGTGTTCGGTAGCAACTTGGTGCCGTGAAGAGGGAATTCCTTTTCGAGTGATGGGGCTGGGAAGCGACATACTGGTGTCTGATGTGGGTGTTCGCGGTGTCGTGTTACGTCTTGCCGAGAACTTCTCAGCACTGAGAATCGAGCATGAAGGTATGCGGATGCAAGCTGGTTGCTCGAATGCAGAGGTTGCGCGGGTTGCTTGTGCGGCTGGGCTTTGTGGCTATGAGTTTGCTTGCGGCATACCTGGCACGGTAGGTGGAGCTGCCATTATGAACGCAGGAGCCTATGGTGGGGAATTCAAGGATGTGGCCAAATCCGTGCGCTGCCTCACTCCTGCGGGTGAACTAGTGGATGTGTCGGCATCGGAAGCTGTATGGTCGTATCGGCACAGTATGATGGCCGATGAGAATTATGTGGTGTTAGAAGTCGCACTACAGCTTTCATCTGATGAGCGGGGTGCTATCCAAGCACGTATGGACGACCTGACGCAACGCCGCATTGAGAAGCAGCCACTTGAGATGCCCAGTGCTGGTAGTACGTTCAAGCGTCCTGAGGGTTGCTTTGTTGGTCAGCTGGTGCAAGAAGCGGGACTACGTGGGTATCGTGTGGGAGGTGCTCAAGTATCCGAGAAGCACACGGGTTTCATCGTGAACGCTGGAGGTGCCACGGCTAATGATGTGCGTTGCCTTATTGCCGAGGTCCAAGAGCGTGTATTGATCCATGCCGGTGTGTCCCTTGAGCCTGAGGTGCGTATGTGGGGGTTCGAGTAAGAAGAGACCCGATGAGAGCAGTGAAGGGGGTTCATAATGAATCGTCGCAGGTTGGGCATGACGGGACTCATGGTAAGTGAGATTGGTTTTGGAGCCGAGTGGATGGTGCGTAAAACGCCCGACGAAGTAAAAGCAGTTGCCGATCGTTGTCGCGAACAGGGTGTGAATATCCTCGATTGCTGGATGGCTGATCCAGAGGTGCGTAGTAATCTCGGTTACGCTCTTGCTGGAAATCGTGACGAATGGATTATCCAGGGGCACATAGGATCTACTTGGCAGGATGGTCAGTATGTGCGTTCTCGCGACTTAAACGTGGTGCGACCTGCTTTCGAAGACTTACTTGTGCGTCTTGGCACCGAGTACCTTGAGCTGGGCATGATTCATTATGTTGACGATGTAGATGAATTTAAAAGCATTGTGAACGGGCCTTTTTTTGAATATGTATCCACGCTGAAGGCGGCTGGAGTTATCCAGCATATTGGCTTGTCTACGCATAGCCCCGAGGTGGCTCGGATCGCTGTGCTTTCCGGCCACATAGAAGTTATTATGTTCAGTTTGAATCCAGCTTTCGACCTCATGCCGCCCACTGCAGATCTAGATGCGATGTTTGGTGTATACGATGATGACTTAACAGGAATTGAACCCGCACGTGCCGAGCTCTACGCGCTTTGCGAAAGCAAGGATGTGGGTATTACGGTGATGAAGCCCTACGCGGGAGGTCGTTTATTGAGTAGTGATACGTCACCTTTTGGTGTGGCGTTATCGGCGGTAC
>JAEWYG010000072.1 GCA_023395755.1 Actinomycetes bacterium
CATCAAATACGTACAGCATGGCAGGGTAGTCCATGGCTGCGATTTCGGTGTAGGGCAAGTAGCCGTAGGGCAGCACTGAGGCGCCAATATAAATAAGCAGGAGGCAAATAAGTCCGATGACCGTTGCTTTACCCACATCACTCTTTTTCTTGGCGCGCGAGGACATAACAGTGGCGCCTTCAACACCGATAAACGTCCACATCATAATAATCAAGCAGTTCGTAACTTGCGTACCAATGTCGCCCAGTGCTATGGCATCTGGTCCGGCTTCGCCCATAGCAACCGCGTTGTTGTAAAGCATGCCCCAGAAATCGGCGGTGAATACATTGGCGTTAAAGAGGAAGAGCGAGAACAAAATGAATACAGCGATGGAAACCACCTTGCACACCATAACGATGGCGTTTAGGAAGGATGCGCTTTCAACGCCGCGAATAACTAAAAGCGTAAGCAGCCACATGACTACCGAAGCGATAGCGATGCATGGAACGGTATTGCCTGGTAAAAATGCGGGGAAGAAATAACCAAGGGTAGACATAAGCATGGTGGCGAAGGCTACATTGCCAAGCCATGCAGAAAGCCAATAGCCCCAACCTGACAGGAAGCCAGCAAATGGACCAAAACCTTCTTCTGCATACTGGAAGATACCATGTAAGTCCGGGCGCTTTGCACCCAAATTAGCTAAAGAAAGCGCCAGCATCATGAAGCCAACACCTACGATACCCCAGGCGATAAGGGCTGCACCAGGAGATGCAACTCGCGCCAGCTGACCCGTAATGGCGAATACGCCCGAGCCGATGCACGAACTGATAACCATGCCGATCAGCCCGAATAGGGCGATCCCCTTCTTCTTTTCGTCCATCAAAACCCCTTTCATGTTAAATCAAACCTTTGATGGTGTGCCGATGAACCGTGTGCCTAGGTCGGATCACCTTGAAATAGAATCCGGCTCCCTTAACGTGTAAAGGGGCCGGATTCTTGAAACCAAAATACAAATGATGCTTAGTCTTCACGCACCAACGGCATGCTCATGCAGCGTGGGCCACCACGACCGCGGGAGAGCTCGGCAGAAGGCATCTTGAGTACGGTGAGGCCCTTCTGTTCGAGAAGTGCGTTAGTTACGTCATTGCGCTCGTAGACCACGATGGTGCCCGGAGCAATGCAGAGCGTGTTTGAGCCATCGTTCCACTGCTCGCGCTCAGCAGCAATACGGTCGCCACCACCACAAGGGATAAGCTCTACCGGACAGCCGACATACTTCTCAAGAATTTCTTCGAGTTTGCCGTTGATCTCTTTAACCTTGATGCCATCGCTTTCAGGCGTGATCTCAAAGACGGTCAGCGGACCCATGATGCCCGGGTGAATGGTGAACTTATCAACGTCAATCTGAGTGAACACCGTGTCGAGGTGCATCATGGCGCGGTTGTTGGGGATATTGAACGCCAAAATGGTGTCTACGGGGCTGGTAGGATCGCTAAAGATGTTTTTAGCGATAGCGTCGATTGCGTCAGGCTCGGTGCGCTGAGAAATACCGATAGCCAGCACGTGATCGTTGATGTTAAGGATATCGCCGCCTTCAATGTGGAAGGGATTGTAGCGGCTGTAGTACTGCGGGGTGTCTGCGAAGTCGGGATGATACTTGAAGATGTATTCGGCATAGATGGTCTCGCGGTTACGCGTTACCGAATACATGCGGTTAACCGATACGCCATTACCAATGGAGGCAAACGGATCGCGCGTGAAGTACAGGTTAGGCATAGGAGCGATAACCATCTTGGAAGATTCGCTTACCAAATCGACCAAAGAGTTCGACTTGTCGGTATGAAGCTCGGTGAGGTTAATACCCTCCATCGTCTTTTCAACCAAAGCCTTGTTGTCAGGGTAGTTCTTTTCCAGATAGTCAAAAATGATCTTCTGGTAGCGCTCGGTGTGGATGTCTCCTTCTTCGAGCCACTGCATGATGAACTGCTCGCGTAGTTCGGGATTGAGCGTAAGCACTTCGGCCATAAGGTCTTCGAGGTATACAACCTCTACGCCGTTGTCGCGCAAGATCTGGGCGAACGCATCGTGCTCTTTCTGTGCTACTTCCAGAAGCGGGATGTCGTCAAACAAAAGCTCTTCGAGCGTGTTTGGCGTCAGGTTCAGCAGCTCCTTGCCAGGCCTATGGAGCAATACCTTTTTGAGCGGCTTAATCTCGCTCGTGACGTGAATGCCGGTCATTGCAACCCTCCTTTTTCGTAGTGCATTATGCGGATACGGTCTTCGCCAAGTCGTACTCAGAACGTTGTGGGGAAGCGTCCTGAGTACGCTAAGCCCACCATGTGCCCGTAATACTTTGTTGAAAAGGTATAAAGGAGTGGTATCGATGGATAGATTATGGGTATACCGTTGATTTCAAGCCCGCTATACCCTCGCTAAACGCCTGATGAAAGACCTGATTGCAAAAGACCGATAGGGCATTTGGTACTCGTGCTGGTAATGATCAAACCGAAAGGGTTATATCGTGTATCATGGGAGGCGTAATTGAAGCGAAGCGCGTGGGGAGAAAGGGGTGCCTGTCTGTGAGCTTCGTGCTCTTTCACTTTACGATCGTAGTGCTTCTCGCCTCGGTCCTTACGTCGGCAACGTGCCTTTCAGCGTATCTCGTGTCGCATAAGCGCATGATGTTGTTTGCGTTTCTAAGCTTTTTGTTCTACTTCTTTGACGTAGCTTGGGTATTCCAAGATTCATTTGCTTTCGCCGGCGGCACCGTCGCCTTGACGAATTCTTATGTATTGCTGAGATCACTGGCTGTCGTGGTGTCGGGTGGCGGATTTCTTGTTTCGTTTTGGCTGCTTATAACTGATTACCTAGGGGAACGTAGACGCGCGGTACTCATTATTCCTGGAGCGATATTCGTAGTAACGAGCGTTGCTCTATTGCTGTTGCTTCCAGAGAGCGATTTGCAAAGATTTTTGTTCTACTCAATGCGCGCGGCGATGCTTCTTTGGATGCTGCTGTATCTAGCTTATCGCTACATAGGAGCCAAAGACGAAGTTGAGAAAAATCGCATGAAGAAACATCGTGCGCTCTATATATTGCTTTGGGTGTTGGGTGTAGCGATGGTTGCCGAAGATGCTTACGGATTTCTCTTCTATGATGCAGTTTTGGAAGCGGGGATTCTGTCGTATTTCACCGAACGTAACTACGCAGAGAACGTGCTTATGCTCTGCTGTATGTTCTATGCTTTCCGGGCCGCCTTTCGTTCGCTTGCGCTGCGTTTTGATCGTCCCCCTACCCAGAGCGACAAGCTTCAAGAAGCTATCGATGGCGGTAGCTTGATGATGTATGGTAAGCGTCATCAGCTTTCCGAGCGCGAACAAGAGGTGCTTCAGCTGGTGTTGTTAGGCAAAGACAATCAGAATATTGCCTCGTCTATGCATCTTGCTCCCGGAACAGTAAAGGTACATATGCACAATATTCTACAGAAAACAGCCCAGCCTAATCGGCAGGCGCTCATTCAAGATTTTTGGAAAACAACCTAACGGCCTCCCGTTTATAAGCGGGAGGCCGAAAAAGGTGCTCTATGCTTCAGCTGCGGCACACTTGCCGGCTAAGCGTCCGAATGAAAGTGCGGTTGCTAGGCTAATACCTGCTACAACTACGGGGTAATCCACCAAAAGGCGACGACCCATTGTGTTTCCTGCTACGAATAGTCCGGGAATAGGATCGTTTGTGCCGTTTTTTGTTACGTGCAGGTTGCGGTCGCATTCCAGGCCACCGAACATAACGAGCATGCCTGCACTACCAAACGCGAAGGCATAAAACGGTGGGTTTTCTACGGGGAACATACGCTTAGCGGTTTTGCCGAAATCTTCATCAAGACCCTGGTGGCATAACTCGTTGTAACGGGCGATTTCAGTTTTCATGGTATCGAGCGATAGGCCTGTCTTCTGAGCTAATTCTTCGAGAGTGTTGGCCTTAATGGTGGTGCCGGCCTCGACGCTGGCTTCCACCATGGCGTTAGTGATGTAGCCCAGGCCAAAGCCAGACAGTACGGTCTCGTACTCCGCTACCTTGTCATCGGGGACGAAATGGTTGGTGTAGCCATGGCCGTCGGGCATCTTGTCAATTTGCTCAGGCCACTTACTATCGAAGATCTGCCAAGCTTTTACTCCCTTTTCTGCGAGCTTTTCATCTTTAGCGACGGGTTGACGTGTATGTTCGGCAGCGATGTTTTGTCCAGGTATATCCTCGTTCATGAATCGCTTGCCTTCCATGTTCAGCTGTAGGTAGCTGTCCACGCCGAGGGGGCCTCCCATATGATGCGTCATAGACGCATGGGGACCAAGCTCCATCCAGCCTCCGGCCCAAATGCCCATTAGCTGCCCGCGCCCGTCATCGACACCGCCGTGAAACTCTTCGGTCCATGGAGCGTAGTAATGACGCATTTCGGGGTTTGCGCCGTAATCGCCGCAACAGAGTATCGTGCACGTGGCGTTTACTTGCAGGTAGCCATCTTTCGTCTTGGCGTAGGCACCTTTCACGGCTCCATCCTCTACGATGAGCTGTTCACCTTCAGCCTCATAGATGAGCTCTGCGCCACCTTTCAGAGCATCATTGAAGGCGGCTTGGCAGGCCCATTGCATATTAGGATTCGTGGTAATGGTGCCGTGGAAATAAGGGTAGACTTCTTCTTTGTAGTTATAGCCTTCGAGTGCGGGAAAGCATTTCGGACGGATGTAGTTTGGCTTGTCGGTTTGACGATTGGCTGCAGTGGACTTTAATACCTCGTAATCGGCGTTTTCAATGAACCAGTCGAAATCTTCGCCAGAGTGGTCGTACCAATAGTTGAGCATCCATGTGTCGGCTCGACCACCGGTTTCCTTAACGAATTCATTGAAGATATCTTCCTTGGGAGCCCACTCAATACCTAAATCTTTCTGGATTTTTGAGCCCACTACGCCGAAGTCTCCGGCCATAGAAATAACGGTATAGCTGTCTTGAGGTTGTTTTTCTAGCACAATAACCTTTTTGCCCGCTTCGGCAGCTTTTTTGGCTGCGGCGGTGCCGGCCAAGCCCATGCCAATAATAAGCACGTCGCAATCCTTGGTTTCTTTGATGTTGGTTGGTATGGCTGGTGGTGTTAGGAAGTCGGGCGTGAACTTTGTTGATGCTCCGCTAGCAGAAGACGCGCCTGCCTGTGTGCCTTCTGCGGTACCCTTTGCCTGTGGCGCACATCCAGCTAGTCCGACTGTTGCGGCAGCAGCAGCCGCGGTTGCCCCAAACCCAAGAAAAGCTCGACGACTCAATCCTTTTTCTCCCATGAGACCTCTCCTTTATCTCCTTGCAGTGATTGTCCTTGCTGTTTGGCAGGTGTAGTCTACTCCTGCTGCACGCTGTCGTCTTTCGATAAACTGCGCGATACGGTGCAAACACGCAAACGGACATTTTTAGCGAGGGCTACTTCTTTATCGTAAGTCCTCCCTGCGAGACGACACCATACGTTAGAGGGCGTACAATTGCGACACCCGATTGCGGGTAGTTTTCACAGTTTTGCCCGATGAGAGGCCTACCTGTAAAGGGTGGGTTGACCTTTTTGTTGCAATAATTAAAGTCTTAATCGATTTGAGTCAGAAGGGCGGGTGACGAAAGCGAGGGGATGGGATACACTGCACCCGAAGGGAAGCGAGGGCAAGATAAAATGGATCGCTTGAGGGAATTACTTAGGGGTATGCGTACGCGAGATGTCGCGTTCATGAGTGGCTATGCACTGTATTTGGTGTTCGGCTATATGTCATTTGAGTCGCCCACGGTACTGACATCGCTTGGCCAAGTAGGCTCATTCGTGCAGTCGCTGTTCTTGGTTGCGGTTATCTTTGCGCGTCTGTTGGTATATGGGACTATGATTGCTTTTGCCCGTCGAGCTGCGAGTCGTGTTTCGTCGCTTCTTGCTGTCGTGGTGTGTGGGGGAGTGGCGGCTACCGGTTTTGTAATCACACGAATGGCGTTTCAGTTTGCCGAGTTTGTACCGCTGCCCGATTTGGTGCCATGGCTTGTGTTTGGCGGGTTGTTCTTTGGGGCGGGTGATGCGCTTATTAATTTATTGTGGGCGCGCTTCTGTGGTACGTTTGACTTGCGTCGCGTTTATTTGTTTGTGCTTTTGAGTAACGTTGTGAGTCTTGCAGTGTATTTCCTTGTGACGACGCTGCCCCCGGATATCATGCTGCCGGCGGGTGCGGTGCTGTTTTTGCATCAGTGCTATTTTGTAAAAAATGCCTCGATACGCGTGCCCCTATCGCTGAAGAGTACTCTGTCCCCGTGTTTAAAGGCGCACTTTCAACGTTGTGGCGGCCAATACTAGGTACGGCTATTTTGTCGTTCATGAGTGGCCTTATGCTGCAAGTTACAACGCGACAAGACATTCCTCTCTCGACGTTTCAGCAAACATCGCTCGTCACGCAGGCAGTAGTGGTTGGGGCTTTGCTGTTGTCTGCGTTGTTCGTGAAGAATCGGCCAAGTTTGGGTTCGGTGTACAAGGTTGCACTGCCTCTTTCGGCGGCAGGTTTTTTGCTGCTACCGCTTATTTGGAACGGCGTGGGCGGTTTGGCGAATGCATGTGCTCAGTTGGGGACGTTGGTAGCTGGCATTATCTTGTGGTGCATGCTTGCAAACGCAGTGCACGACACAAAGCTTCCCGCTGCGTTACTGTTTTCTTGCTCTCTTATGTGTACAAGTGCGGCGCAGTTAACGGGCACGCTTGTAGGTTTTTTGCACGCCGATACCATTGGACAAGGCGATTTAGAGCTTACGGCAGTGGCTCTTGTGGCGGTGTATTTGGTGGCCATGGTGTCGATGTTCCTCTTTAAGGATAAGAATTTACAGGGAGTTGACGCAGTTACTGATGTCTCGGCCATTCCGGTAGCCGAGCGCCTTGGAGATGCTCTTGAAGTGAGATGCGGCGTGTTGGCGCAGACTTACGGATTTACGCCGCGCGAAGCCGAGATTCTTGTGTATTTGGGTCAAGGTCGAACGGCGCGTGCTGTTTCCGAGAAGCTGGTTGTGTCTGAAAACACGGTGAAGTATCACATCAAATCTATTTATCAAAAGCTCGATGTACATACTCGCGATGAGGTAATCGACCTCATCGAGCGCGTCGAATAGTGTGTTAGGGTTCATTCTCTAAGGGGCATGGCTGCTCGTTTTATAGTGCCCACCAATAGCTGACGGTCGTTGTGCGGGCGGTATGTTTACTGCTACATGGGTGCAAATCGCCGAGCATGTTCATCCTTCGGCCAGCTCAAGCGTATACGCTGGGGCTTTATTCTGCTAAAGTAGTTAAATCTGTCCGGTTTACTATGGGGTAAGCCACCATTGCCTTGAGCATGTGCTTGAAAATGGGGGGCGGCAGAGGGGATTTCGGGAGATGGCGCGAAAAGCGTTTCTCTTTGAGAAAATAGAAAGGAGATGACATGAGCAGCACTATTGTTCAAAAGTTCAAGAATATCGGACCCGGAGCGCTGGTGGCGGCTGGTTTTATCGGACCCGGCACGGTTACTACCTGTACGGTTTCCGGTGCTAGCTACGGCTATACCATGCTGTGGGCTCTGCTGTTCGCCACGGTAGCTACTATTATCTTTCAGGAGATGGCAGCGCGTGTGGGCATTGTTTCAGGCAAGGGCCTGGGTGAAAACATTCGCGATCGTATTCCCAACAAAACGCTCAAGTGGATTGCAATCGTAATTGTTATCATCGCCATTTTCGTAGGCAATGTAGCCTACGAAACAGGCAATATCACGGGTGGTATCCTGGGTATACAAGCGTTCTTTCCCGATGCTTCTATGATTCCTATTGTTGTGGTATTAGGTCTTTTGGCGTTTGCGGCTTTGTGGATTGGCTCTTACAAAGTAGTCGAGATTGTGCTTACGGCTATTGTTGTGTTCATGGGCGTAGTTTTCTTGGTAACGGCATTTGCGTCGAGCCCGGACTGGGGCGCTGTGGCTACGGGTTTGTTCGTGCCGACCTTGCCCGAGGAAGGTTCGAAGGGTATTCTTACCGCGGTGGGTCTTATTGGTACCACCATCGTACCGTACAACCTATTCTTGCATGCCTCTGGCGCTTCCGAGCGCTTTAAAGACCCAGCTCAGGTATCTGACACCCGCTTTGATACGGTGCTTTCCATTGGTCTAGGTGGCATAATCTCTATGGCTATTCTCGTGTGTGCTGCTGCTAACATCTTTGGCACAGGCGTTACCGTGACGAACGGCAAAGATATGGCTATTGCCCTTCAGCCGCTTTTGGGTTCGTGGGCCACATGGATGATTGGGCTGGGGCTTTTGGCTGCCGGATTCTCCAGCGCTATTACGGCATCGCTGTCGGCCGCCTATGCGGTGAATGGCGTATTGGGCTGGAAGAAGACGTTGAAGGATTTGCCGTTCAAGGCAATCTGGATTGTTGTATTGGTGGCCGGCTGCCTTATGGCTATCTTGTTGGGTAAAAGCCCGACGGAGCTTATCCTCGTGGCGCAGGCAGCAAACGCTATCTTGTTGCCCATCATGGCATTCTTCGTGCTGTATTGCGCTAATGGCAAAGATCTGGGGAAGTGGAAAAACCACCTCTTTGCGAACATTGCGGGTGTGGTAATTATTGTGATAACTCTGTTTATGTGTTGGCGTAATATGTCAAGTTTTATTGCGTCGCTACAAACTCTCATTGGCGGGTAAAAAGTTGGTTTCGGCCTCGCTACGTAATACAAAAGCCCGCTTC
The DNA here is from genome assembly GCA_023395755.1 of Actinomycetes bacterium. GTDB lineage: Bacteria > Actinomycetota > Coriobacteriia > Coriobacteriales > Eggerthellaceae > Gordonibacter. The sequence goes on from JAEWYG010000072.1 coordinate 8,743, forward strand.
GGCGGGCTTTTGTATTCCCAGAATGAATAGCAATTGAGTTTAGAGGTGTGGTCTGTTATGCGAGCTGCTCGATTGTTGGGGGGTGCCGCTACTTGAAGTGCTCTATTAAATCGATGAGTTCCTGGTGCGAATGCACGTCGAGTTTGGCATACACATGGCTGACATGGGTTTTACCTTTGCGCGTATGATGGCTAAAGCGCTGGCAGCAAAGTAGGTTTTGAAACTTTTGACTATCTTAAATTTTTTGTTGCGTCTTGACGTAGGAGAGAGATCAATATCTGTTTTTGCAGCCCCGCATTCGTCCTGAGTGCGGGGCTGTGCGTAACGAACCCCTACGATTATTCCTTCTCTACGATTAGATTCTCTGCGATACCTTTGAGTTTTCTGAAATCAGTAATGACGAGTGCGCCGCGCTGCCGTTCGACGCAATCGGCGTTGCGTAGCGCTACGACCGAGTTTGTGATGGAGTTCACATGCACGCCGAGCATCTCTGCCAACTCCTCGTTGCTGAACGGGATAATGGCCGGAGCCTGGGCTGAGTTGAACTCACGTGCCAGGGTGAGCAGCAGCGCGGAGAATCGTTGCAGTACAGGATAGATAGATGCGTTCACAGCTTCCCGTGTTTGAAGCGCCATCATTTCGAATAAATATTGAGCCATGGCGTAGCATACGTTGCCGTGCGCCTTGAGGTAAGCGCCAAAGTTCTCGGCATCAATGGCGAAGGCTTCAACTTTCGTGGTTGCTTTCGCGTTGAGGATCGATGGTTTGCGATCGACTTCGGGGCGAAATCCTTGGAATCCGATCAGAGTTCCTGCTTTGTGGAAGAATACTGTTTTGGTATAGCCGTCGGGCGTGCCACTGTACAGTCGCACCAATCCTCGCGTCAGATAAAACGTATCACGCATATCGTCGCCCTCATGGAAAAGATAATCTCCCGGACTCAGTTTGAGCGCTCGGGCTTTTAGGACACCTTCAGCGACAATGTGTTCGATAGTTTCACTCAAAAGCGGTTTTGGCTGCACGAACAGGCTGATTGCTTCCATGTGTTCCCCTAGCCGTTATTTTTGTTGCGTGGGGTTTATCATACCCCACGCAACAAGGCTTGTGCTGGCGATTGCTGCGGTCGTCAAGAAGACGGCGGACACCGACAAACCGCTCTGCATCATGATACCGGCAACCAGGCCGCCAGCAATCATGCCCACGTCAAGAGCGCTTTGTTGTCGTGCCAACAAGGTGCCGGTGCTTCCTTTTGATAACATGCCCACGGCCGCAATGAGCGTGGCGATGGCTCCGAAGTATCCTAAGCCACACAAGAATGCACCGGTAAGCACCACTTCAGTAGAGCGGCCAAGCGCCATGCACAACAGTCCTAGCCCGTTGGAGGCGATACTACAGGCAACCGATCGTTTTACCCCGAACGCATCTGTTGTCCAGCCGGTAATGAGGCTACCGATCAAGCCTCCTGTACTTACGCATGCGAATAGCAGGCCGTCGTTGTACCCCGTAAACATTTCGGCGGCAAGCGTTTGTCCGAAGTTCATGACAACACTGTATCCGAGGGCCAGCAGCAGTGGGCTTATAAGAAGGAGCGCTTGTGTGCGGAAAGAGGGTGGCTTATCAATAGTGACGTACTTTTGGGTTGTCGCGACGTTTGCTTGCGCGTGCGGCAACATAAGGGCGATGATGGTGCCGCACGCGCCCGCAAGTGCAAGTGCGCCAAAGAATTCATGGTAACCGTAAGAGGTAATCAATGGAAAGACGGTGACTGGTCCCACCATGAGTGATGCGGTGGTTGCGAATCGTACAATGCCCAACCTCTTTCCCAGTGTAGCGACAGGGGAGGCTTCTGTAAGGTAGTGCGCTACGCTGGGCTGAAACAGTGCGAGGCCAAATGCTTGCGCTAGGCGTAAAGCGATAATTTGCCAGAGTTCGGTACAACCCGCAAGGAGCAGACAGGGTGCTGTATAGCCAAGTGCGCCTGCAATTATGGCGAACCGGCTTCCTCGTTGCTCGACGACGTGCTCTAAGGGGATGCGCAGTAGCACAGCGAGCAACACAAATAGGCTGTTCTGCAGGCTGGCAACGAAAGGTCCTGCGCCAAGTGTCATGGTGTAGGCCGGAAGTGCAGCCATTTCGGTATTGTTGAGGCCGAACAGCAAAAACGCCGTAAGGGATACCAGCGCCGTTACCGTATTTGGTCTTCCTATTATGTTCAGGCGATTTCCTGGACCGTCTTTTGGTGCATCGATATCCATGATGTCCCTCTCCCCTTCGTGCAGGAGACGGTACGTTTCTTTGGGGCGTTTGTCTAGCCAGTCCTGTGCTGTACCCACAACATTGTGGGTACAGCCTCTCTTTGGAGCACGATCCCTAAGAGTGTGTCGTCCCCCCTATTGTGTGTGGAGCAGGTTGCGTGAGGGGCGTATTGTCTGTGCGGTCCGTACGACCATGGATATGGAATAAGGAAGAGGAGGGTGATATGAAGACGACTGAGACGTACGCTGCGGCAAGCGAACCCGAGTACTTCATGCGTGACGGCAAACTAGCTCGTCGCACGTTCATTAAGGGTGTTGGTGCAATAACCGTCGCATCGGCTCTGGGCTTTGGAATGTCGGGTGCTGGGGTTCCGACGGCGGGGGCTGACGGAGCGCCAGCAACTTCTGGCGAAAAAGCCGTGCATGCAGTGTGTACGGTCAATTGTACGTCACGCTGTCATTTGCGCGGCACCGTGCGTGATGGCAAGCTGGTGCGCGTGGAACCTGGCGATATGCCCGGCCGCCCTGGCTATGCAAACGCATGCTTGCGCTCGATGAGCTACATCCAACGCTTACAGGACGAAAACGCTCGCGTTATGTATCCTATGCGTCGCACCGGCGAGCGTGGTTCTGGCGAGTTCGAACGTATTACCTGGGATGAAGCTATCGACGAAATTGCTCAGAAACTCAATGCTGTGCTGGCGAAGAACCCACAAGCCGCTTCGTTTTATTCATTCACGGGCGATTTGGGTAAGCTGTCGTGGGAGGCTCCTACGCGCTTTGCCGCTACTGTTGGCGCAACCATCTGGGATATCGAAGGCATCATGGGCGACCATGGGGCCTCCATGGGCATGACCATGGTGTTTGGCACGCATCGCGGGGCGCACGATTCGCGCGATTATCTGAACTCTAAGCTTCTTATTGCTTGGGGCCGCAATGTGGCCGACACGCACACCTCTGAGTTGCGCGATTATGTGGCTGCGCGCAAAAACGGTGCGAAAGTCATTGTCATCGATCCTCGTCAATGCTCCACTGCCGCCATGGCTGACGAGTGGATTCCCATCAACCCTCAAACTGATCCAGCTTTGGCTCTGGGTATGATGAACTGGATTATCAATCACGATCTGCATGCTAAGGACAAACTGGTTGAAGAATCAGTTGCTCCATACCTCATTCGCGAGGACGATGGCACCTACTTGCGCATGGTTGACGGCCGGGTAATAGCCACGCCAAACAAAACCGAAACCGCGGATGCGGGTTCTATTGGTACGGCTCCGGCAGCGCAGGGTGCGGCGGGAGCCGGTGCGGGAACCTATGTGTTATTCGATGAGCTTACGGCATCTGCGATGGCTGCGCCCGGGGCGGGTGTCATTAAGGCTGGTGGCGTGAAGCCTCGGCTGTCCGGTTCTTTTACGGTTGACGGTGTGGCATGTCGCACGGCGTTCGATCATTTAGTGGATGCTTGTTCAGAATACACGCTTGAGCGCACGAGCGAGATTTGTGGTATCGCCCCCGACGTGATTGAGCGTCTAACCAAAGAATACATTGAGGCGCAGCCTGCCGGAATTCGCATGGGTCAGGGCATGCAGCGCGTCTACCATTCCTATGCTCCGTTCCGTACTGTGGCCACGCTCGCTATGGTTGCCGGTTACATCGGTGTCCCCGGCGGAGGTGCCTCCCATGCAGGCGGTACCGCAACCAATAAGCCGGTAGCCGGCTATACCGGACCGGTGTACAACTACACTGATTGGTCAAGCACGGGGAAAAAGGCCACTATGGTTTCGTCTTCCAAGGTGTATTCGGCAGCGGTGAACCATGACCCCGTGCCCATTGACTTCCTTTGGATTGCCAACTCGAATTTTATTAACATGAGCCCCGATTCCAACCGCATCATCAATGAGGTCATTCCTGCTATCGACTACATTGTTACGGCTGATCCCTGGTGGACGTGGACGGCGAAGTATTCAGATATGGTGCTGCCGGCATGTACCTACTGGGAGCATTGGGATCTTGTCGATCGCAGCCCGTGGGCCATGTTCAATCAGCCTGCCATCGAGCCGATGGGCGAGAGTAAATCCGACGTGGAAATCATGTCGCTTCTGGCGAAGAAGACCGGAGTGGAGTCTTATTGGGGGAAGACCGACGAAGAGTGGATTCGGCAATTCGTGGGAACTGACCATCCGGCGTGGGAAGATTTGGATTGGAATCGCGATGTTGTTGAGCAGGGCATCTATGGGCGATCTGATGCTCTGTACGATCCTGCCATCGTGTATGCAAACGGCGCTGGATATAAAACCGATACGGGGAAATTTGAGTTCTACACCGAGAATATGGTCGAGTTCGATGATGAGATTCCCACGTGGAAGCCACCGTGTGAAGACCCGCGCGAAGGTGAATTGGCCAAGAAGTATCCGCTGGTCTACATCCAGTATCACGACCGCCTCAACGTACACACGCAGCATATTCTGAATCCGGCGCTAGAAGTGGTGCAAGACGAGCCGCTGCTGCAGATGAACCCCCTTGATGCTGAAGCACGGGGAATATCTCACGACGATGTGGTTCGTGTAGTCAACGATCGTGGCGAGATGAAAATTCGCGCGTTTGTGACCGAAGGCATTATTCCAGGTACGGTGGCCACGCAAAGCGGTTGGACGCCCGATTACTTCATTGAAGGTTGCTATCAGAATCTTACGCATCACACCATCTGCGATGCTGAGGAATCCTACAGCATGACGAACAGCGCCTTTTACGACGTGCTCGTCGAAGTTGAGAAAGCTTAAAGGAGGCCCGATATGACCCAGAAACACTATGGCATGGTTATCGACACGCAACATTGCGTGGGGTGCCAAACCTGCACCGTCAGCTGTAAAATATCGAATGAGGTTCCTGGTAAGGCTCATTGGAATCGCCTAGAAAGCCTGGATGGCGACAGACTGTACCAGTCAACGGGAACATTTCCTCGACCCACATTGGCATTTCGTCCTCTGCTGTGCAACCACTGCGAAAATCCGGCATGCGTGAACAATTGCCCCTCGGGCGCCATGCATAAGGACAACACAACCGGCATCGTGTCGGTGAACCAAGAGGTATGTATCGCGTGTGGCTATTGCAGTTGGGTATGTCCGTATGGTGCACCTTCGATGAACGATGTAGACAAGGTGATGAGCAAGTGCACGTTCTGCGCCGAACGCGTTGCGGAAGGGATTGAGCCATTCTGTACTGCTGCTTGCCCTGCGAACGCGCGTATTTTCGGCGACTTGAACGATCCGGAGAGTGCGCCAAGCAAACTCATGCAGGAGCGACATGCCGAGCAGTATCTTCCGGAAGCGGGCACGCATCCGTCCGTCTACTACATTTAGAAAGAGAGGATGAACGATGTTTGCTGAAGTACTTCCTTTACTGGTGTTCACTACCTTTGCAGGCTTTGCGGCCGGTGCCTATATGATTGATGCGCTTTGTGGGAATGGCTGTACGAGTGATAATACGGTTACCTCTGTTCGACCATGGTTGTTGCCGCTCGTGTGCCTGATTCTGCTGGGCGTGGGTCTATGTGGTACCTTGCTGCATTTAGGTCAACCACTGCGCTTTGTGAACGGTATGGCGAATCCTGGGTCCATGATTGCGCAAGAAGCGTATTGGTCTCTTGCGTTTGGGGTTGTCGTTCTTACCGATCTTGTGTTGACGAAGGTTAAAGGCGTTTCCTTGCGGCCGATCCGTTGGCTTGGTGCCGTGGTCGCGTTGGGGTTGATGATTGTTACGGGTTTGGCATACTACCAAAGCCTGGGCCTGCCCGCATGGAGCGGTGCTGCAACAATTCCATTGTTCCTGGTGGGCGATCTTGCCCTGGGCGCAGGCCTGTGCGCTTTGCTCGCTCGTGGCGCAGCACACGGCGGAAAGCTAATCTGCGCTACCATGGCGGCACAACTTGCTTTTGCGGTGGTTCTTGTAGCTTACGGCCTGTATCTGATACGTATTGGTATTGATATGACAGGGTTGCTCGTTGCTGCGGGTATAGTTGGATCGGTGGCTGTTGGGGTGGTTGCAGTTGCAACTCGTTGCGGAAAACTACCCGCACACATTGATAACATTGCGATATTTGTGCTGGGAACCGTCGGAGTAGTTGTTGCCCGTTTTGTATTCTTTGCTGCAGGAATGCTATAACGGGTAACTCTGTTTGATGCTCTTTGTGACGAATTAAGAGCTAGGTTTGATATGGGTAAGTTACGACAGGCTTTCGGTTGAATACAGCTGAGAGCCTGTCGTTTAGTTCGTGATGTTTCACTTTTAAGACATAGTGCAAAGCAAGATAAAAGAGGGGTCCCTCCGAGACAGTTGAGTAATTATGATTTATGCTGCGTTCCTACTGGCTTGACGGCAATGCCGTCTGCCTCGAGCGCTTCGCGAGCACGGCGGACGAAGGCGAGGGCGGTTGGGGAATCGCCGTGGACACAGATGGTGTCGGGGTGTAGGTCGATGAGCTTGCCGGTGACGGATAGGATAGCTCCGTCGAGGATAGCTTGTTTCATACGCTCGATAGCCTGAACATCGTCGGTGACCATCGCGTTAGGCTCGCGGCGATTTACCAGGTTGCCCTCGTCGGTGTAGTTGCGGTCGGTGAAGAACTCTGCGGCCGTAGTCAATCCGATTTTACGTCCTTCGTCTACCAATGCGCCGTTTGCTAAGCCGACGAGCACAAGGCTCTTGTCTACGTCGTGAACCGCTTGGGCCAAGGCGGCTGCCAGCGGCGTATCGACTGCAGCGCGATTATATAGCTGTCCGTGTGGCTTTACGTGCGCAAGCGTCGTGCCTTGTGCCGTGCAAAAAGCCTGCAATGCACCTATTTGATACACCATAAGCGCATAGGCTTCATCGGGTGAGAGCCCTATGTCTCGTCGACCGAAGCCCTGCAAATCGGGGTAACCAGGATGCGCACCGATAGCCACGCCGGCGTCTATGGCCATGTTTACCGTTTTGCGCATGACCAGCGGGTCGCCCGCGTGCTGTCCGCACGCGATGTTTGCGCTGGAAACTAAGGGAATAATCTGGTCGTCTAAGCCAAGGGTATAACGCCCGAAACTCTCGCCGAGATCGCTGTTTAAGTCGATGCGGTACATGCGGTCCTCTTTCGCTGTCGAGTTTGCCCCTATTGTAAGCTAACGCACCGTATGTCGTGAAGGGTGAGGACGTGTTACTGCGGTGCTTATTGCGTATTCGGCGGGGGTGTCGAACCGACCGCCCTATCGGTGAAATTATCCCTTTAAATCGATGTTCTTGGTGTCCGTAATAAGCATGCAACCTGGCGCGTGAGTGATGGCAAAGGGTGGCTTGCTGTTCATGACGATAGACTGAGGTGTGACGCCGCAGGCCCAGAATACCGGCACCTCGCCCTCATGTATATCTACCGGATCGCCGAATTCAGGGTGCATAATATCTTTCACGCCGATGGCGGACGGGTCACCTATGTGAAGCGGCGCGCCGTGCACTTGAGGGATTGCCCCGGAAATTTGTACGGCCTTTACCACTTGGTGGTAGGAAAGGGGCCGCATAGACATGACCATCTTGCCGCTCATGGAGCCAGCTGGCTGGCAGTCGATGCCCGTGAGGTACATGGGCACGTTGCAGCCCATGGTGTTGTGGCGAATCTCGATACCGGCCTCGATGAGCTCGGATTCGAACGAGAACGAGCAGCCGATAACGAACGACACGAGGTCATCGCGCCAGTAGTCTGCAACGTTCTCAACTTCGGCAACTAGCTCTCCATACTCATAAATACGGTAGCGAGGAAAATCGGTAGCGATATCGCAGTCGGTTGCGCAGATTGTTGCTTCGCGAGCGCCAACTTCGGTCACTTCGAGTAAGGGGCAGGGCTTGGGGTTGCGCTGCGCGAACAGTAGGAAGTCATAAGCCTGTGCGCGGGGTAATACAATAAGGTTCGCCTGTGCGTAACCTGGACACAAACCGCTTGTCGGCGCGGTGAACTCACCAGTACGGATGAGATGTCGTGCCTCGACAGGCGACGCGGAAAGCATCTGCTCCCATACGTCATCGGTGACACCTTCAGGTTTGGTTGGGGCCGGCGTGTTCATCATAATTTGTATCCCTTCCCTCTTTTGCTCCTACACTTCGCCCTTCATAAATCGCTCGATAAAGCTGGTGTCGGCTAAGCCCGCAGCGAATGTCTCGTTTTCCATGATGGCGTACTGGAAATCGAGGTTAGTTTTTACTCCTACGATTACCATTTCCTCAAGCGCGGTTCGCATCTTGGCGATAGCTTCGGTGCGATCTGAGCCATGAACGATAACTTTGGCAATCATCGAATCGTAGTATGGCGTTACTTCATAGCCATCGTAAGCGGCTGTGTCTACTCGTACGCCGTTGCCTCCGGGTAGGTGCATTTGCGATATCGTGCCAGGAGAAGGAAGGAAGTCACGTTCGGGCTGCTCGGCGTTTACGCGACATTCGATAGCATGCCCGCGGTAAGAGATGTCGTCTTGCGAGAAGGTGAGAGCTTCTCCTGCTGCTACGCGAATCATTTCTTCTACGAGATCGATACCGGTAACCATTTCGGTAACGGGATGCTCCACTTGAATACGGGTGTTCATCTCCATAAAGTAGTAGTTTAATTGGTCGTCCAGTAAAAACTCGATGGTGCCTGCCGACGAATATCCTACGGCCTGCGCCGCCCGTACGGCAGCTTCTAGCATTTCGGTGCGTACGTGTTCGGTGAGTGCTGGGGAGGGGCTTTCTTCAATCATCTTCTGATGGTTACGTTGTACCGAACAATCTCGTTCTCCCAGCGCCACCACATTGCCGTAGGTGTCGGCAATAATCTGCACTTCTACATGTCGCGGATTCATAACGCATCGCTCTAAATACATGGTGTTGTCGCCAAACGCACCCACGCTTTCACGTTGAGCAATGCCGAACTGATCGGCGAAGTCGTGCTCGTTCAAGCTGACGCGCATGCCTTTGCCGCCGCCTCCCGAGCTTGCTTTGATCATAATAGGCCAACCGATGTCATGTGCTTTTTCCAACGCTGCCTCAAAAGCATGAACAGGCTCTTTTGTGCCGGGCACTACGGGTACGCCGGCTTCCATCATGGTTTTGCGAGCCTGACTTTTGTTGCCCATGCGGTCGATAACTTCAGGAGCAGGGCCGATGAATACGATGTCGTTTTCGCGGCAGAGCTTCCCGAACGTTGAATTTTCGGATAGGAAGCCGTAACCAGGGTGAATGGCCTGCGCTCCCGTACCTTTGGCAGCCGCAATGATGGCGGTAATGTTGAGGTAGCTGTCGCGTGCTGCTGGCGGGCCGATACATACGCTTTCGTCGGCCAAATATACGTGCAGTGCGTGTTTGTCGGCCGTGGAGTGCACTGCTACGGTTTTGATGTTCATGGCGCGACAGGCGCGGATGATGCGAACGGCAATTTCTCCGCGATTTGCTATAAGGATTTTCTCGAACATGGCTTGAGTGCCCTAGCGTGCGTCGGCTGTGGCGATGCGGAACAGCGGTTGGTCGTATTCAACCTGCGCTCCGTTGGCTGCGAGTACTTCCAATACAATGCCAGGGGCAGGGGAGGTTATCTCGTTCATCATCTTCATAGCCTCAACGATAGCAAGCGTTTGGCTGGAAAGCACCTCTTGACCAACCTTTACAAACGGCTCTTCGTCGGGGCTCGGTGAGAGATAGAACATACCTACGATGGGGCTACGCACCACAAGGGAGTCTTCTTCGGTGTCTTCGATGGCAGCTGCTTCGTGGCTTTGAGTTTTGCCGGCCAAGAGTGCACTTACACGATCGGCCATGAGAGGTAGCGCTGTCGACGAAAGCGGACCATGGTTACGTTCTAACTCGATTTTCGTATCTCCGTCATCCACACGAAGAGCGGTAAGCTCTGCTTTGTCCATGATGGCGATAAGTTCTTCAATTGCTTTCGTATCCATAGGCTGTTCTCCTTAAACGTGCTCTAAGCGGTACGGTCGGTGTCGTTCGTCTTTTCTTTCTTCATACTGCCTGCAGTCTCGTCGTAATGCAGTAGGTTTCGGTTGCCTACGCGTTCAGTACGGTCTGCGCGATTGATCCATAGCGTACTTGCCTGAGACTTGCGTGCTTGCTCCTCGAGAATCGGAGTGAGGCGTCGCGCCGTGCGTCTCGGAGAGATGCCGTCGGCACTGGGGCGACGTACTCTGAGCGCCAGCATCTCGAACTGCTGCGCCTCGGCTTGTAACAGCGCTTGGGCTTCTTGAACGGTAATGGCTTCGAATCGTATGCGACTACCCGGCGGGCGTTGAACCAGTTTCGGAATGTCAACCGTGGCAATAGTTCCAATTTTTGCATAACCGCCCGTGGTCTGACGGTCGGCTAACATGATAATGGGTCGCCCATGTGAAGGTACCTGCACGGCCCCAAATGCGATACCGTCAGAAATAATGTCGGAGCCGTTTTTGGTGATGATTTCGGGTCCGTCCAGGCGATATCCCATGCGATCACATTTGGTGGTAGTGGTATACGATTGGCTGTAAAAAGTTTTAATGCCCTCTTCGGTAAATAAGTGTTCTTGGGGTCCCGGAACGACCCGTACGGTAATCTCTTTGTCGCTAAAATGATAGTACGGATCGGGCTCGATGCGGTGTGATCCCAGATTGGGCAGGAAGTCGATACCCTTAGTTACGAACGGCAGGTAGTCTCCTACGACGAGCGTACGACCTTTCCAACCGCCGATTTCGCACTTTAGGTTAGTGCTTTGGCTTCCCATGACTTCAGGCACCTGTATACTGCCGCCGGCGATGGCTAGATAACCGTAGCATCCGGTCTTTGCCGCACCAAGGCGCAGGATAGACCCTCTCTCTACCATGAGGGCAGTGTAGCGGGGAACCGGTTCATTGTTGATGGTGGCAGAGAAGTCGCCACCTGTCAGGGCAATAATGGTTTTGGTGGTGAAGCGCAACGTAGGTCCGGCTAAGGCGAATTCCAACACGCAATCGTGGGGATCGTTTTCTACAAGTAGATTTGCAATGACATAGGCGCGGTGATCCATAACACCATTTGGTGAGAAACCGCTACCTTGAAAGCCGAAGCGGCCGTTATCTTGTATCGATGTGTACACGCCTGGTTTTCTCACTACAAGACCCATGCTATTCACCCTCCACGAAGATGCGGTATTCGTAGGTGTTTGCAGCCAGTTGCGTCTCGATGGCAGCGTATTCGTCTGGCGCGATGGGTACAAAGCGCAGGTATTCTCCTGCTGCGTATAAGATGGGCTCCGTGCGGTCGGGGTCGTAGGGACGCAAGGGTGTGCGGCCAATGATCTGCCAGCCTCCCGGTGAAGCAAGAGGGTAAATGCCTGTTTGTGCCCCGCCAATACCTACGCTGCCAGGTTCGATAAGGGTGCGCGGTGTTGGGAGACGCGGTGTGTGTAGTCGTGGATCGAGCCCTCCCAGGTAGGCGAAACCAGGTAGGAACCCCAGCATATCAATAAGATAGTCGTGCGCTGTATGCATCTTTATGACTTCGTGGGGAGAAAGGTTGGCATGTTTCGCCACGTTTTCTAGGTCGGGGCCAAAGTCGCCACCGTAACACACCGGAATTTGTACAATCTTGCGTACGCTAAGATCGACTTCGCCTACGTCGCGCAGCTTTCCGCGTAAGCGGGTCGACAGTTCGTCGAATGTTACGACAAGGGGGTTGTAATACACCATAAGAGAACAAAACGTTGGCACGAGTTCGGTGATCCCCTTGATGGGATCGGCGGTAAGATTTTCGGCTGCCATACGTATCTTGGCGCTTGTTTCTGGGGAGATCGTATTTGCGAACTCCAAATTGAGCGCCGAGTCGCCGGCGATGGTAATGGTGAATCCCGCCATGCTGTTCCGTTTCTCGTGTGCAATGCCGCCGCGAGGGGCTCCGCAGACCGTCGGGCGATGTCGTAGCTGGCGCATGTGAATGGCGCCGTTCATCAGTGATACACTAGTGAACCCGTTTAGTGTAAGGATTGTAACATATATGGAAAAAGTGCTCTTCCTGGGGGCGTTCTTCTTCGCCTATACCGTGCAAGCGATCACTGGGTTTGCCGGAAACATCTTTGCCATGCCAATGGGTACTACCTTGCTTGGTTTGAACTCTACGGTATCTATTCTAAACGTGATGGGTTTCTTTGCTTGCGGCTTGTTGGCATGTATGAACATAAAGCAGGTAAATTGGCGTGAGTTGGGGAAGATACTTGCGGTAATGGTCGTGTTTATGATAGTGGGCATATGGCTGGATACCATTATGCCGCTTCATATTTTGTTGAAAATATACGGCGTGATCATTGTGGTTATAGGAGCAAAGAACCTCCTGTTCAAGCGTCAAAAGTTTCTACCTGAATGGGCACTTTGGGTTATTTTGGCGTTGGCTGGCATTATTCAAGGCATGTTTGTTTCAGGGGGCGCACTGCTGGTTATCTATGCAGTGCAGAAATTGCGAGATCAGCAGGAGTTTCGCATTACCCTCTCGATGACATGGGCCGTGCTAAATTTCATCTATGCTTGTATTGCGTTTCAACAGGGACACTTCACCGGAGATGTGCTGCAAACTATTGTTATGTGCGTGCCGCTTGCCCTTATTGCTACCGTGTTGGGCAGCAAGCTTCAAAAGAAGATAAGTCGTGAACGCTTCTTGAAATTGGTTTATGTGATGCTGTTGTTTATTGGCATCGTTTTGGTAGTGACGAGCTAAGAGTATTCTGAGATTCTGTGTTTTATCGCTTATAAGAATTATTCGCGAATAATATCAATATATTCAATCATATGGGCTAATAATATTCCTTGAAAATTTTATGGATAATTAATCTATCGAAAAAAACACGCCTATAGTTGACACCCGTTATTAACGAGAGAGCAAAATACAGAAAGAAGGAACCCTCCCATGACGAAGGCAATCGAGACGTTATCTCAGATGAAGAAGGCCGATAAGCTGGTACGCCTTGCGTTTCGCAAGAATGGTCCAAAGAGTTTTAAGCGCGGCCAAGGTGCGCTGCTGAATGCTCTTATGAAGAGCGACGGCGCCACTCAGCGTGAGTTGGTGAAGACGCTGGGAATGGATCGTAGCGACTTGAAGGGTATTGTGAAGAAGGCGGAACGTAATGGCTACGTGACCTTCGAGGCTGCTGAAGGAGATCGTACGTATGCGGTGAAGCTAACTGCAGAAGGTCGCGAGCTTGCCGAGAAGCGCATTGCTTCAAACGATAAAACAGCCGAGCAAATTCTTGATTGTTTGAGCGCTGAAGAGGTTGCTCAGCTGGACGCTATCACCGAGAAGCTTATTCTTTCTTGCAAGGATAAGGGTATCTGCGGTAAGAAGAAGGGCCGTAAGGTTCACCACTGTAACTGCTGCTAAGCACGTGCATAAGCATATTGAGATATTTTCTTGTGTTTGTCGGGGGTATTGAACGTGCTGCCGAGGCGGAGTAGAGGTATCCCGAAATATCGCAGCGTAGGGGTCCTGTTAAAACTGCATAGTCGTGCTGGCTGAATAACCGTGTGTATGCAAGGTGCGCTTGGGCTGAAATAAGCGGTACAATAGTGATGAGAAGTGCCGCTTATTTCAGTGTGAACGCAAGATGCTGCTTGAGGAAAGGACTCGCCATGGCTCAGTATGCGCGTATTTTTGCAGCTCTCGACGGCGCATCCACGCAAGAAGCTGTGGCTGATCGTGCGATTGCTCTTGCGGCCGATAATGGAGCCGCGCTTTTGTTTGGGCATGTGATCGATTCTGTGCCCACCGAACCCGATGGTCTTGATTACGAAAAGCTCTGCAAAGAGGGTACTTCGCGTATCGAAGCCGCGCTTGCTCGGCAACTGCGTTGCGCGCGGGAGAATTCCGCTATTCCATCGGTTGAAGTGCGGTTACGTGCTGGCCGTGTCGCCGAGACATTGGTTGAGCAACTTATTGATCCTTTTGAACCCGATTTAGTGGTATGCGGCGAACGTGGCCTCTCGAATATTAAGTACGCTTTTGTGGGCAGTGTGTCTACCTACCTTATTCGCCATCTTCGCTGCGATGTTTTGGTGGTAAAGCAAGACTGATACGAAGAGCTATCGAGAAGGGCATGCAAGGGGTAAGGAGGGGGGCATGCAAGGATTCGGTATCGGTCGTATGGCCGAACTCAACTGCGTGAGCGAAAAAACGTTGCGGTTGTACCATCAGAAAGGACTTCTGGAGCCAATTCGTGTGGATGAGGCTACGGGGTATCGCTACTATTCTTACGAGCAGTGCTCAACTATCGACATGATTCAACAACTTCAGAGTTTAGGTATTGCGCTTGACGAGATAAAACATCTTATAGACAGGCATGATCCATCTGAACTTGCCTCGCTTCTAGAGGTTCAACTGGCTGCTATTGATGGTGAGCTGCTGAGGTTGTCTATCGCGCGCCAAAACGCGTTACAGTTGCTTAAAAGTTACCGGTCGTTTCGGGGGAAGCCTCTTTGCGATCAAGTTATACTTGAACAAATGGACGAGCGTTATACTCTGCGATTCCCCATTTTTAACCCCCGATCACTTGAGCTTACCGACAATGCTGAGTTATTCCTTCGTGAGTGGGAAATTAATCTACGTTTAACTAAGAAACATATGCTTGAAGCGGGTATTCCTCTGGCTCTGTTTCACCGGGTAGGCTGTCGTATTGCGCAAGGCGATCTTGTGCGGCGTGATTATTGCTTAGCGTCTTCTTTTGTGTTTCTTGATGATGCTGCTCTGAAGCTGGCTGACGAAGTGGAAATAGTGCCAGCTGGCACGTATCTTACCTTGTATAAAGACCATTATGCTGAGCCCGATGGTCGCAGCTCGGAAGTGAGAGGGCTCGATGAGCTACTGAATTTTGCCGAGCAGCGGGGCTTTGCTGTGGCAGGAGACTACTATGGTGAGATTGTGGCCGAAACTCCAGCATTTCTTTACGAGGGACGAGAGATGCTCTTTAAGTTGCAAGTGCCCGTGACGTTGAAGCGTTAGACGTACGAACACTTGCAGCTTTTAGCGTGCACTCTGTGGTTGCTATCTAATTTGTTGTCCGTGCTTCAATTTTGATGCGCGCCGGTTCGGGTGTGACTTTTCCTTTTTTGCCGACAGCACGTGCAAGCAACTGGTAGTGTCCAGCATGTGGTGGTGTGAAGGAAAAAGACCAGTTCACATTGCGATCGGGGTCGGCGTTCGGTGTTTGGTAAGAAGTCCAGGTATTGCCATTATCGCAGGAGAACTGCATGGCTTCTATTGCCGCATCAAAGTCTTGTGCATATCCCTTGATGACGAGTGTCTGTCCAACCGTAGCAACTAAGGTGCCGATCATCGCTCGGCACTCCCCGCTGTTACTCCCACATTCGGTAGGTTCGTCTGGTTTGGTGCTCCCGGCGCGGGGGGTGACGTCGTTTCGTGGGTTATTTCTATGGACACAACATCGCGTATGAACGCTCGGGCTGAGGTGGATCCCAGCCAGAGTTGGTTGCTGCATCCGATGGCGCTGCTTGTGTCCTCTCCGTTGATTGTCGATACGATAATACTGTAGCGTTGGGTGACGTATGAGAGCGGTAGTGTTATCTGGTAACCATCGCGCGAGGTGAATGTAATGGCATTTGCCTCGGGTGCTGGGTTTGCTTCGCGGATGAGCGCGGTAAGCTTGAAGCCCTCAACTGACGCATTTGCACTGGCTAAGCCATCGGCCGGATTGCCTCCACAGGTGCAGCCCATTACTTTTTTAGCAGGTGCTTTGTCGGCAAATTCGGAAACCGATGCGGTGAGGGCGTGTTCGACATCGCCCGATACCAAGATGTGAGTGATAGGATCGGTATTGGTTACTTGCGACGCGCCGGTGATATCATTTTGGTTTGGTGCGCTACAGAGATAGTTTGAGGTACGGTACAGTTGTTTCTCTAAGGTGGAGTTATCTGTTTGTACATCTTGGTTCCAAGTAAACGCTCCTTGTATATCTCGAATGATGGTTTGTTGTGCTGTCGCGGTGACGATAGCGTCGGTAGTGGTTTCATGTCTGGTCGCTGCGTCATTTGTATTGGTACTGGTTGCGCTAGGAGGG
>JAEWYG010000104.1 GCA_023395755.1 Actinomycetes bacterium
GCCCGCGAGTGAGATAGTGAAACTCGTGAGATTTTATTCTAAGAGACCTGGCCGCGCGTTTGCATGACGAACGAAATCGCAAATGTGCTCAATAAACGCATCTTTCGCCTGCCGTTCGTCATTGCTAGAACGAGAGAACGTCTCACAAAGCGCATGAGAGCTAGCAGCCTCATCATCTGGACGATTCTCGTCCACGAGATAATAAAGGGTAGTAGTAAGTACCATCCCTACGAGCGCTACCGCCTCAAATGCCACATCGATTTCCGGACGTATGTACCCCTCAACCTGGCCACGCGTAAGCTGGCTTTCTATGAGATGCAAAAGCCGATGCTCGAATCCGCGCATATCACCTGACCACACGCGCCCCTCACGCCACAGCTCAGATACAAAAAAGCGGCCGAACGCCTTGTTTTCAAAAATGCGCGTAGCAAAAGCCTCGATCATACCCGTAAGAGCCTCAGGCGCATTCGAAGCTGTCTCAGAAATGCACTCAAACTCTCCGATAATCTGATCTATTCCCTCTTCGAGAATACTTTCTGCCATGGAAGCTTTACTCTTAAAGTGATAATACGCAACACCTTTAGACACACCAGCAGTCTCTACAATTTCATCCACCGTAGCAGCTGAGTATCCCTTTTCACCGATAACCACCAGCGCAGCATCTAGTAGCTGTCGTCGCGTGACATCGGCTTTACCTCCACGCTTGGTCAACTTAGGAACAGCATTTTTTATGCCTTCGTCATTCAAGGTAACCTCAGATACGCGCGCGTTTTTCAAAAGCGCTCCACCACGCCTCGTCCCCGTGCTCCCATCTTGCTTACCCCTTGCCATTACATCACCTCCGCGATCCGGCGCACATGCGGCGGATCGCCTCATTATACGTTATTGGTATCTTATGCGTGAGCAGCCACCTTATTACAGCATCCAAGTCAGGAATATCACCCCAGCTGCAGCATGGGATGCAAGTCATCCATACGAACCGTCCGTTTCGAACGCGCCACCAAACAGGTCACCACGAAGCAAGCAATGCCCACCAAAGCAAGTACTCCGCAGTCAAAAAATACCACCTGATAGTCAAGCCCCGCCATAATCTGCCTCATACCCGCCACTACATAAGTCATAGGCATAAAGGGACTAATTACTTGGAAGAAATCCGGTGTTGTTTGAATAGGGAACGTACCAGCACAGGCCGTTAGCTGCAGCATAAGCAAAATGATAGCGAGGAATTTTCCGGGGAACCCAAAGGCCGCCATAAGCATTTGCATAATCGCAGCAAACACCAGCGCCGTAAGATAACCCATCGCATAAAATGCGGGGACATTATCTATCTGTAACTGCAAGCCAAACTGAAGCACCACCATGAGAAGCGTCGCCTGTACCAGCGAGAAGAAGGCCACCGGTAGGTAGTTTGCAAGCGCTACCGTTATAGGATTAGCTCCTGCATGAATTAAGCGATTATTCAGGGGCTTAAACACAAAACCTGCCACCAAGCCACCCACCCAAAGACCCAACGCCATGAAGTAGGGAGCAAAACCTGTACCGTAGTTTTTCACCGTCGTGTAGTATTCATTTTCCAACTCAACCGGCGCACTCATAACCTCAGCTTTACCGTCTATGTTCGATGTTTGACTAGCCGCCGTGTCGGCACCTTCGCCCAGCTTTGTTGCCAACTCATCCGAACCGAGAGCCGCATCATGCAAACCCGTGGTAAGCGTAGCGCTTCCCTCTTGCAGTTGCGTTGCTCCAGAAGCAATTTTCGCAGCTCCCTCTTGAGCACTCACAGCCCCTGTCGCCAACTGCGACGCGCCCGCATTTAGCTGATTCGCACCCGTTACCGCAGAGGAAGTGCCAGCATTCACCTGAGAAGCACCATCAGCAACCTGACTAGAACCCGTTACCAACGAAGACATATTCGTATTCACCTGAGCGGCGCCACCATCGATCCGCAGAATAGCAGCACGCAAAACTGGTGATTGCTGTACCAAGGGAAGCAACTGAGACGATAAGCTTCCATAGCCTACGCCGAGTACGTTTAAGCCTCCGTAAAGGGTTGTCGTCGAGGCATCAGTAGATGAGCCAATACCAGCAGCTAGGAGGTTTGTACCGCCGTAGAGAGTAGCCGCCGTGGCATCAGATGAGCTGCCAATACCAGCCGAAAGAAGGTTGAGCCCACCATTGATGGTGCCGGTACTCATATCGGTTTCGGGGCCTATGCCTGTTTGAAGCCCAGCCACCCCCAACCCGATACCGTTGGCATATTGTTGCGCCTCCCCATTGGCGGCGATAGCCTCATCGATGGCGACCTTTGCCGTCGGATTCGTATCGCCAATAGCAGCCGACGCGGCAGCGAGAGCCTTATTCTGATCACTTAAAACACCCGTCAGCGATTGAGACGCTCCGCTTACTTGCTGCAAGCCCGAAGACAACGAGGAAACGCCTCCTTTTACGCTCGTAACACCCGAAGAAAGCTTACCCGCAGCACCTTGCAAAGATCTCGCTCCAGCAGAAAGCTTGCCCGCAGCAACCTTTAGTCCCTCAATGCCACCAGAAATCTGCTGCGAACCCGCTTCAGCTTGAGCTACCTTCTGCTCATCGGGCAGACCCGCCGTTTGTTGAGCCAGCTGATTTGCACCTGCAGACAGCTGGCTTGTACCGTCACGATACAATTGTGCTGCGCCCAACGACACCGACTGCGCCCCTCCTGCAACTTGGGAAGCACCATCTGCAAGTTGATTAGCACCCGCTACCAGAGAACGAGTTCCGTTTTGTAAAGTAAAGGTTCCTTCAGACAGCGTGCCCAAGCCAACGCCAAGCGTAACAGCACCATCTTTCAATGTTCCAAGGTTTGTTGTAATGGTCTGGCTTCCCTCCTGTGCGGCGACCAAACCATCGTTTAAGGTTCCTGCGCCATCGGCTGCCGTACGAATATCCTTACCGGAATCGGCTACACGATTTAATACCGTCGTCCAATACTGATTCGATACGGTATTGCTCACTTTCGTGCGCACTTCTTTCCATACCGTCTCACCGATCTGAGAGGCGAGCATATTTTCACTCTGGTTATATTCCACTTTCAACTGCGCCTTTTCTGGTGCACTCGTTTCGGCCGAAGCAATACTTTTCGAGAAATCGGAGGGAATGGTACACGTCATATAGTAAGCACCATCTTCGAGGCCTTTTTGAGCATCATCGGCCGACACGAAGTTCCACTGCAGGCCATCGTCGTTATCTTTCAGTTCGCTTACTACGTCATCGCCCAAATTGCGGCTCTCGGCCGCAATTACCGCACCCTCATCTTCATTCACGACTGCCACCGGCACCGTATTTAAGCGTGCATAGGGGTCTTGAAAAGCAGCGAGATACAATGCTCCATATAAAAGCGGCATGATAGCAATAGCCGCAATAACAATCCACATTACCTTGGATGCCGTAATGTTTTTCCATTCAAGTCCCGCGAAACGCAGCCCCTTAAACGCCATGATTATTCACCTTCCTTCGCAAGGAACACGCAGCTATCGGCCATAGCGGCCAATTCACGCTCAACTACTCCCACCACAACAGCCACCTGACGTGTGCGCGCAGTTCTAACCAGCATTTCCATGATTTCACTCGACTGCGACATAGTCATCTGATCTTCGATATCGTCCACAACCACCGCGTCCGGCTCTCCTGCAAAAGCCAAAGCAATGCCCAATTCGGTAAGCTTTTGGGCCGTAAGATCCTTCACACGCACATTTGCAACGTCCTCAAGATTCCACTCGCGCAGATAGTTAAGAACGTACTCATGACGTGGGCTGCGACCATACAGCTCAAACTCGGCTGCCGTTGCATAGGCAGCCGTCAAACTATCTTGTAAGTCATTCAATCCTGAAAAAAGCGCCATTCCCACTTTGCGCTCGACCTTTCGACGCTGACGCGGCAGCTCAAAACCCCCCACCATCAGCGAGCCTCCGGTAGACTTCATGCGTCCGGCGAGGGTAAGAAGCAATGCCGTTTTACCACTGCCGTTATGTCCACGAACAGCTGCTATCTGACCAGGTGAAACATCAATCTCAACACCACGATAGGCATAACCTTGATAGGTCTTAAGCTCAAGATTATGTGCCGAGATATAGGGTTTCTTTGCAGCGGCCGACATAATTGGCAGGGACACCGGCGCAACGGATCGGCTCTCAGCGGCATCAACCGCTGTCGCAGCGCAAAGGCTACCGACTTGGTTTCGTGCTTGGTTCATGTACTGCTCCTCTTTTTGACTGACTAGTCAGTTTTATCATCGAGAGTATAGCATCGCATGAAGAAAAAACAAGAGATACTCTGAATTCAGAGATACTTCACCATCAAGGTTCCGGGCAGACAGTACTACCCCTACAATAAGAACTACCACGCTCAGACAAGCGAGCAAATGCGATGCCCTAAAACATATCAAACGAAAGGAACCTCGTTGAAAGCAAAAATGATTCACGAGTGTATTCACGTACTCGACCTTGAGACATCTCTCACATTTTATGAAAAGGCGCTTGGATTGACCGTGCAACACCGCATGGGGCCCGACGACGGTTCGTGGGAGAATGTCTATGTGGGCAGTAGCGAAAGCGAATTTCAACTGGAACTCACCTGGAATCGCGGTCGCACCGAGCCATACGACAACGGTGGACGCGATACGCATCTAGCCTTTGAGGTAGACGATTTTGCTACAGCGCGTGCCTTACACGAAGATATGGGCTGTATTTGCTTCGTGAACGAGCGCATGGGTATCTATTTCATTCAAGACCCTGACGGCTGTTGGCTCGAAATCCTCCCCGCTCGCTAGCTTGATGCTGCATCAAAAACTTTGATGCAGCAAAATATGCCGAATCAAATCGGCATCATTCTTCAGGCGTAGCCGCTTCTATCGTAGGCAACAACGCCGCCATTCTTCAAGCATAGTTACCTCTAGCGTAGGCAACCAAACAGTAAAAAGGCAAATATTCTCAAAATATAATTAGTGGTAATATGCCAATAGTTATGAGATGATAGTGTTTGCTTTATTCTTCTGATTGCCCTGTTCATCATCGTCCCTTGAACGAACAGAGAAAACACCAAGCGTTATACGAGAAAGAGGAACCGTCCATGTGGAGTACTTGTCACCCCAAATCCGATGAGGATATGAAAGAATGCGCCGAACTCGGCAAATCCCTCAATCGTCTCTCGCAGCCTACCATCCTCACCCTACTCGCCGACTCAGACAAACCTCTACATGGCTACGTCATTGTGCAGCAAGCGGCAAACTCTCCTATGTTCGGAGGCAAAAAACCTGATGCCACGGGTATCTATCGCGCTCTTAAACGTATGGAGGAAGCGGAATTAGTCACCTCAGTTTGGGACACCCCAGAAGAAGGATCTGCAAAGAGATTGTTCTCACTTACCGACAAAGGTCGCAGCTGCTTGCGCCGTTGGATCGATTCGCTCGCCTGCTACCAGGTAACAATCGAAGAGCTACGAGGCCTCGCCGCCAGCGCCCTTGGCATTGACTTGCCCGATACACCCCGATGCTCGCACTAAGAACGAATACCAAAACATCCGGAGATCATCACGAAAAACAACACACTCCGGATGTTTTGAACCTATAACTTGATTTTTATCAGTCGGGTGGCATGCGAGTAATACAGCAAATCGCTTATTCCACTTCTGCACGCTTTCTCATAGGCACAGGACCGCACTCGTCACGTATTTCGCAATTGTCGCAATCATCCACGAGCGCCATCTTAATAAGTTCCCAAGAAATTCGTTCATATCCGAGCGCTTCATAAAATGCCAAGCTACCACCACGCGACACCAGCCGCAATTCGCCGTAGTGAGACAACGCTTCGTCCATAAGCGCCCTCCCTACACCAAACCCCCGCCACGTATCGTGCGTAATCACCGGATTAACAAACGCCGTGCCTTCATCCTCGTCAACCGCAATTCTAATGAAGCCCACCACTTCGTCGTCTTCATTCACTGCCACACGCACGCACTCAATCGAAGGAAGCGCATCCATACCTTCTGCCATACAGAATGCATCAAGCGCAACCTTGTCATCTGCCCGCCCATCGCGAATAGTAAAGAGCTCATCAGCCATAACAGGTTCTCTCCTCTACGCCAGTAAAACCCTACATGATGGGAGGTACGTAGATTTTCATGCGAGAATCAGGAATGGCTTTCTTCGCCAATTCCGTCAATCCCTGCGCCACAATAGGCAGCTTATCGATGGGCAAACCCATAAACATCATGTCCTCACCCAGATCGGTTGCCGCACGGCAACCATAACAGCCAAAGGTAATGTTGGGTTCCTGTTCAGTTAAGGGGTACAACACTGCCTCAACACACATGGAATTAAAGCCGCTGGCATGGAAATCGAATCGATGGCCTGAATAGTAGCTCATAGACATACACAACCACATCATCTGCTCAGGTGTGCCCGTAATCACGACCACCTCAGGCTCGCGCACCGTTTTCGCCAGCGGAGCCACATACGTTGCCCGACGACTCTTGGGCGGCAGCGTAGGGCGTTCCGCAACCATGCGAGCAGCAGCTTCGGCATTTACCACCTTATGGAACAGCACGTATATCTCGCCCGTTGCCAATTTCTCAGGAACGCCGGTCATGCCGAAGATGGACGTGCCGTCGGGGCACGAATGCCGATGCGGCGGCATAAGAATACTCGCACCTCGTCGCGCTGCCATCATCGCCTGACAAAACCGTTGGTTCTCGGGTGGCATAGGAACATCAGGCAACAATTCATCCTTATCAATAAGGCTTACGGCTACCGGCTGCCAGCGCAAACCAAGCTTCTCCATGATAACGCGTTGCCATTCCGCGTACTGCTCGTGCAATGTACGAGCAATCGGCTCGGCACGTGGCTCATCGGCAAAAGGATCGTAAACTGCATCTCCTATTGCCTCCACCAAAAGTGCGCGCTGCGGGCAGTTTCCCGAGCACGTGGTACACCCCACGCAATCCTCGATGCGAGCCGCAAACGGATGTCCCATCTCGTCCGCCTCAAGCACCTCGCACGGGCAAAACGCCACACACAGCCCGCATGCAACGCACCGGTCGGCATCGTTCACGATTCGATAATCAGCCATAAACCCTCTTCTTCCAAAACAACAAACACCCACTCTGAGCATATGCATTCCGCAGGCAGATCAGCGCAATTCTTCCTTACACCAAGGTGGATATACCCTTCTTC
Organism: Actinomycetes bacterium; assembly: GCA_023395755.1. Classification (GTDB taxonomy): domain Bacteria; phylum Actinomycetota; class Coriobacteriia; order Coriobacteriales; family Eggerthellaceae; genus Gordonibacter. The sequence goes on from JAEWYG010000104.1 coordinate 7,211, forward strand.
CACTCGAATCTGTCAAATGATACGAGCAAAACGGAATGGCACGCCCGTCGGGCACCGTCACCATCATAGAGCACTCCCTCAAACGTTGCGTATCCATGGATACCGCGTCCATGTAGTTCATGATAATCACGGAAAGTCCACTGGTTACCTCAACGCCCTTGCGGGCCAATATGTCCAGAAACACCGATCCCTGCGGACTATCCGGACTATATTCAGCGTGATATTCTTCCATCGTCATAGCACGCGTAGCTGGATAGAAACCCGAAGGATGCGCTTCAACACCCGCGGGCGGTTCACCATGCACAAAAAACACGCCCGTATCACACAGGGGGTTCGAACAGCCCAGTGGCCAAATATCGCGCGGAGCAACAAGTCCATCGGATTGCTCAGCCAGCTTGAAAATCACATCGCCCGCACTCATAGGCATGGCTCGTTCGGCATCAAAACGTCCCGACGTAAACGCCGGTTGCAACGCAAGCCCCGCCACTACATCGGCGTTATCCAAGCAGAAGCGCAGTAAATCGCCCAACTGTCCATCATTCAGCCCCGCCACCACCGCCACCGACAGCACTACCTGTATACCCACTTCACGACAGCGCTCGATCACCTTCATCTTCACATCGAGGATGTCACGCCCGCACGTACCTTCGTATACCTCGCCCGTTAGTCCATCAAACGATAGGTACACGCCGGTAAGCCCCGCCCATACCAGCTCCTCAAGGTATCCGTCGCGCGCAGCGATAACCAATCCATTCGTATTGACCTCAATACCCCAGAAGCCCTTATCGCGACCCATTCGAATAATCTCAGGTAAATCTTTGCGACACGTGGGCTCACCACCCGTAATCTGCACCGCACCATCGGTGCCGACAGCGTCGGCAATAACGTCGTACATGGTGCTTATTTCATCGAGTGTCGGATCACCCTCGCCAGTTTCGGCACTCATGAAACACACCGGACAATGCAGGTTGCAATTGCGCGTAACCTCAATCTCCAGCAACGTGCCGCGACGTTCGTGGCGCGAGCAGGTTCCACATCCGTGCGGACAGGGCGCGTCCGCTGGAATCGTGTTGCACGGTTGCGTTTTCGGAAAAGCGAGCGAGCGCAGCCAGGTGTAGTGATTGGCGTCGGGCCACATACGCGTAGCCAATCTACCGTGATCGGGGCACGTGCGCTCCATCCACACCGCGCCTTGCGCATCGGCGTATACCTCAGCTTTCATTTCACGTAGGCAGGTTGGACACAGTGCTGTTGTGGTATGCAGCTCAGTGCGTGTTTCCATCGCGTCCATGATGCTAGTTTTCCGAGTCGATGTACTGGCGCGGGTCATGCTCTTCGTTCGGCGGCGTACTCACCTGAATACCCATATAGTCAATCCAATCGAGTACTCGTTGGGGCACAAACAAATCGGTCTGATACTCGGCCGCCTGCTTGATAGCACGCATGCATGAAATGGCATGCGCAAGATCCGTCGCTTCGTCGATATCTGCAACTGGAGACAAATAGGCCGAAGGGATTTCGTGGTCCTGAAGCTTCGTCATATAGCCATCCAATGCAGCACGACCCTCTAGGTTGTAATAAACACCCTGATGGTTCATGGGTGTGTTGTGGCTGAATCCCACCAATGAAGTACCACATTCTTGACAAGGCGCCTGCACAAAGCCTGGCTTACCCAAGCTTTGAAAGTAGTCGAGCCACTTGAAAGCCTGACTGATATGCGATTTGGGCATAGTGGGAATATCCCCGCCCACCGACACGATATGCTCGTAACCCATCCCAAAAATTTGCGTAAAGGCGTCATCAAAATGATCGTCGAACGTTGCACCCTTGTCGGTAAGGTAATGTATCTCCAACGGCCACGGCCCAATGGCTTCGTAGGTTTCCTTCATTACCGCCACATTCTCGGCCGGCGTGGTACATACGAAGAAATCGTAGATAATCTTATTGGCTGTAGGATCTTCAGCCACCAGCTGATCGTTTTCGTACTGCAACTCCGCCAACGCATGCATGGCCATCTCGCTCACATCATAGAGACTGCGTTTAAAGAATTCGGCAGCTTGAGCCGGGCTTAAGATGCCATTATGCTCGTGTGTAAGCCGCGTCTTCACCATGCCTGGAATCGGAGGCTTGCTGAATAACAACAATGCATGCTTCTTCTCCGCCACGTACGTCTCCTTCTCTCATGCGGGCTTGCCCGCATCGTTCATATAGTCTCCCAGCCACACCAACGTACGGCGTAGCTCCTTTCCCACCTCAACCGTCCACTCACCACATCCCCGCGACAAACCCTCATTACTCCTTCGAAGATTCAACCTCGCAGCAGCAGATTCATCGAGTTGAGTTATTCGCCCACTTCCCAACTCAAAGGATCATCCACCTTTCGTATAATGCAATCAATAGCGTTATACGACCAGGTGCCAATCAGAGGTTCACCCAACGTACACGACGTAAGGCAGTTCACGTTAGATTCCCACATGCCCCCAAAATCGGGCGCTCCCGGTTCCCACTCAGGATGCCACCAGCCATAGTCCGCGTTGACTAAATCATCACGCATCGCAGCCGTTTCCAGTATAAAACGTGCTGACCCGTTGTCGGTAGCAATCTCAACACGATCCCCCCGTACTAATCCCAGTCGCGCTGCAGTGGATTCGCTAACCTCCACCACAGGATAAGGCGATTGAGCACGAAACACCGGATTGTTGAAATACATCGAAGCGTTGTATGGCTGCTTGCGCGACCCGGTAATAAGAGATAGATAAGCTCCCCCTTCAAGCGTAGCCTGCGCTCGAAGTTGTTCGGAACACAGCGAAACAGGCTCAGCAGGCTCAGGCAAGCGCAATCCCCCCAACGTCGGCAAAAACTCGCTTGCCAGCTCTATCTTGCCTGTCGTAGTAGCAAAACCCTGAGGATGCCCATCCAAGCCTGGCAGTTCATGCTTAGAGAAGGCGGGCGGCTGATAATAAATACCCAGTTCACAAAACGTATCCCAGTCCATACCGGTGCGCGCCAGTTGCATTGCAAATGCATCTGCCAGCGTAGTCTCGGGCCAGGCGTGTTCCTGCCCCAAGCGCAAGCCTAGTTCGCGGAACACATCGTAGTCACACCGACGCTCATAGTAAGGCTCGACAGCAGCCGGACCACCATAGCCAATATTCGCCACGCCGCCATGAACCTGCAAAATAGGCCGCTCGATAGCAGCCGCAATGGGCAACACGTAGTCGGCGATACTCGCCGTGGGAGTCAGGTAGTATTCCAGCACCACGAGCAAATCGAGACCCATCAAAGCATTAAATACTCGATGCGTATCTGCATACGTAAGCAAGGGGTTCGTTGCGTTTACGATAAGAGCACGCACCGGATACGGCTCACCCGTCTCCATTGCATGTAGGACAAGATCGGGATGAGCCGAAGTCAGATACCGCGCCGGCAACGTGCGTCCCAACTTTTCCGTAAGTTCACGAGCACGCTCGTAGCCGTCATAACACTGTAGAGGCGTAAAGGGCGTGTTCAGGCAACGAGCTCGATGCTCCGGCGCAAGCGCGTCGGTCATCTCAAGCTCCATTTCGGACACGAAATCGGCCCCTTCAGCCAACACACAGGTGCCGGGCTTGTCTACGTTGCCCGTCACAGCGCGCAGACTACAAATGGCACGATGCGTAGGCGCCACGCTGGCTCCCACCTGGTCGATACCACGGCCCGACACCAACGCGGCTGCCTGTGCCTGCCCAAACAAATGAGCCACATGCACGATATCTTCAGCGGAAAGCCCACAAACCTCGGCCACAAAATCGGGAGTGTAAGGCAGCACCTGCTGCGCCAGTTCGTCAAACCCATGACACCAAGCGTCCACAAAGGCGCGGTCTATAAGTCCCTCGCCAATAATCACGTGCAGCAACCCGAGCGCCAAGGTACAGTCGGTTCCAGGCCGCACCGGTAGCCATACATCAGCCAAAGCAGCAACGCGCGTACGTCGTGGATCAATAACCACCAATGATGCTTCCGTCTTAGAGAAATGGATAAGCGATCTCCAGAACGCAGAGTTATCTGACTCTGCCGGATTCGTACCCCATATAAACAGACAGTCTGTCACATCGGGAACGATATCGGCTTCCACAGTCCATCCAAACGTGAGGGCATCCATCCAAATACGCGGATTCCAGCAAATTTGCCCGATGCCCATATTGTTGGGTGAGCCGAACAGGTTCATAAAACGATGCAGGGGCCAGTACGACGCATGTGGTCCGCCGATGGCGCTTGCAAGCGTTTCGGGACCATGCTTAACAGCCAGCACACGCAATCGCTCTGCAATATCATCAAGCGCATCATCCCAGCTCACTCGCTGCCACTGGTTATCACCACGCGCACCGATGCGCCGCAATGGATAGTTCACCCGGTCGTCACCATCAAGCGCATCCAGGTTCATGCGCCAACGTCGGCACCCCGCCAAGATACGCTCGTCGTAAGGGTAGCGCGTTGTGTCGGGCACCAAATCGATTACTCGATCGTCTTCTACAGTGGCAAGAAACGCGCAGCAATAGCCACAGTAGTGACAGTTTGTGCGCTTTGTCTCGGTCATACGTGAGGCTCCTCGTTACTAGGCGCTTCCAAAGAAGCGAACGTGCGAGAACTTCCGGAAGCCTCCACGGCACCCAAAGCCTCGTCAAACAGGAAGCGCAACTTCAGATACGCATAGGCATCTTCCCATGCTATACGCCAATGGTACAGCAACTCTAGGTAATGAAACACCGGCACTGCCGACTGAGCTACTGAAAGTTGGAAGGCGCAGCTCATGCACGAAGTAACAAGAGCGACCGCTTCAAGGGAACGGGCCTCTTCGCCGTGACGCTGCGCCATAGCATCAGCCACAAACGGCTTGCCGCTGGCACGCAACAACGAACCGCAGCAATACGAGCGCTTGCGCACATGCGGCCCCTCTACCATCAAAGCGGCAGGCATAAGCGCGCGAAGACCGTCAGCAAACTCCCCCGTATCACGATCGGGACAAGGATCATGAACGCTCATGCGAACATCGGCCACTTCACAGCCCACGACATCCTCCACCATTGCTACAGCGTCCGCCATCTCGATGCGATAACCCCGTTGTGCTAATTCTACCGGCAAAGCAGTCACTTCAATACTTGCGGTGCGCGCATCATCCGAAAGCGCAGCCCTCAGAGCAACCACACAGTTTGGGCAGGCGGCTACAATACGCTTTACGCCCACCTTTGCCAGACGGTTGCGCAGCTGAGCTTCGAATGACGCGCGCACGTTATCCCCCTCTGGCTCATAGGACAATATCTTTCCGCAGCACAAAAGAGAGACGCCATCAACCACGCCCTCGTCGATGAGTGTCTGATATACCGCCTGGACCAACGGTAAGCCGTAGTTCAAAAATGAACAGCCCGGAAAAAACAGGGAGGTACACCGATCCGACTTCGCGGCATCACGCGTGACCACCGCATCAAGCTGCGGAAAACCACAAGTAACGGAACTTCCCGTCAAAGCGTCGTCAAATGTGTAGTGCTCCATAAGATATCCCCCACTTTAGACTGGTACGCCAAATCAAGCAAACACCCATACCGTGCATCGCGTGCGGGCAGGAGCTTCCTTAGTCGAAGCGCCTGCCCGCACGCAGTGCGTCCTGTAACGTGGCAAGACCCGGCGTAAATACCGGGTCCGCCACGCGGGGCTGCAAGCCTTTTCGTACCTGCAGCTTGCCTTTTCTCAACTTTTAGTACTCGTTGTCACCATACGTCCACTTAGAAATAAACTCGGCGTCTTTCTTCGCTACACGGTTGTAGTAGCGATTCTCGCCGGGAATCTCGGCGCGATCATCAGTATTAACCACCATGAAGCGCAGGAGGCAACCACCGCACAGCACCAAGACAGGAGCAACAATTTGAGATGCCGCTGAATGTCCACCACCAAGATACAGAGCCAACGGCACCGCCAAGCCAAGACCCACCATGCCAATCCAGAATAGACCGGCATAAGAACCGCGCACCCAACGCCTAGCAGCCGCCTTGGCCGTCACATTACCAGCACCCAGGAAGGACAAAACCATAGTCAGCAACACGATAAGTTCGGCAATAACCAGAACAATATCAATCACATGCAGTATCCCAAGCACAACCTCAGACACAACCAAAGCTTCCAGCGACACCGCCATCGGCCAACCGCCAATCGAAAGCACGATAGCCGCACAGCCGGTCGAAATAGCCGAGATGGTAAAGAGCACCGGCAAAGCAGGAGTAGCCCAGAATGCGTGAGCTTTCAAGGTGGATAGCATAATGCCCGTGTACATCATAATGCACAGGCCGAAGAATCCCGCTATGAGCAAGAAGGCATCGGCAGCAGGCTTCAAGGCATTCGACAGCCCAGCAAACACGGGCCACGCATCGCCAATAAAAGCCAAGAAGAATAGCAAGGCAAACACGGCTGCAATGACCAGGAATGTCGCACCCCACTTGATGATGGATTTAGCCGTAGTCCACACGCGCCAAAACACGCCCGGCTGACCAAGGTCAACCACCAAAAATACGCAACCAATGGCCACACACACCAAGGATACAAGCACAGGAAACGCGAACAACTCGGCATAGCCTGGAAGCACGAAGCTGTTAAAAATAGCGGATATAAACAGTATGCCGCCAGCCAAACCGCCCAAGAACAAATACAGGGCGATAGGCGGCTCCCAATAATGGTGCCTCATTATGCCTTACCTCCTAACTCAGGAATATAGTAAATCTGAGGATCGGTGCCAAGCTCCTCGAAAAGACGCTCAGTCTTCACGGAGCCAATGAGTTTAGAAACCTCGCTATTCGGATCGTCCAAATCTCCGAAGATACGAGCCTTCTGATGGCACGTCAGCACACAATACGGCTGAGCAGAAGGATCTGCCTGACGCTTGTCGCGACAGAACGTGCACTTGCGCACATAGCGATGCATGCGATCTTCAAGATGCGAAGCATCACGCATACCGTAAGGGCACGCGTTCACACACACCTTGCAAGACAGGCATTTCTGCGGATCAACCCATACGGTACCGTCTTCATCCTGTTGGCTTGCCCCCGATGGACAACACGGAACACACTCGGGATTTTCGCAATGCATACACAGCAACGGCTGCCAGCTCTTGTGAACATTCGGCCATGTACCCTGCGCACCCTCAGTGACCACGGGGTTGTAGACAATGTCGAGCGGAAGCTTGTTCCACGTACGGCAAGCAACCGTGCAGGAATGACAGCCGATGCAACGACGTTGATCGATGACCATAACGTAACGTGTCATGTATCTATCCTTTCTTCCTACGCGGTTCTATTCTTCGACGGGCGCATACGACATGTCGTAGTGCGTTCCCGTTGCTTCATCAACCAAATGACCAGTGGCGGCATCGTAGAGCCAACCGTAATTAGCATCGTGGAATGCGCCGTTCTCCGGATCAAGCATCCAACCACTGTTCGGGTCATACACGTACGGCAGATCACCCAAAGCGGCGTGTCCCCGCTCCGCGTTCCAGACCAGGTTCTCAGGCATCTCGTAAGGAGCCGCCTCGGCACCCGGATAGCAGCGCACGCCAGCCAAGAAGATGATCTCTTCGCGATCCATCGTATACTTTTTGCCAGTTGCATCGTCTACTAGACACTCATCAGCAGCATCATAGCGCCAGCCGGTATGCGCATCATGATAGCCCTTGGTACGCGGGTTAATAAGCCAGCCCGACTCGTCTAGCCGGAAGTTTGTACCCTTCTGATACAGACTATTGTTCTGCCACACGTACTCGTAGCCCTCGGGAACGTCTTCTGTCGGCTGAGGCTTCTCGAACGGAATAGGCTCGCGAGCAAGCTTCTGGTCGCTCGGCATAACCGTAACGCCTGGCTCAGATGAAGACCCGGGAATGGAGAACTGGGTATCGGACTCTTTGAATTCTTTGTCGAAATCGCCACATTTGTACACCTTGCACATGAGGCCGCGGTTAGCCCAAGAGCCGCCCATGGGGTCGCAATGCTCGTCGTCGACCGACGTCAACACGTTAACGTTAGACTCAAGGCAGCCGAAGGGATTGTTCAAATCGGCAGAGCCGTCCCGCTCGGGGAACCACCAGCC
>JAEWYG010000115.1 GCA_023395755.1 Actinomycetes bacterium
GTGTTAGCTAGGCGATAACTTATCGTTGCTACGGTACCATCACCACCACTGGCAACCACCGCATCGAAAGCTTCGACATCGCCCAAGAGTTCGCGTACGTCGGTGCTGCCGTCGGTGAAGCGAAGGCATACTTCGTCGCCGTCTTGTGCGAATGAACGAATGAAGTCATAGATGCCCCCGTCGCCGAGGCCTGATGCAAGGTTGTTGATGACGAGCAGTTTCACCGTTTCCCTTTCCGTTGTTTGCTATGATGGCATAGTACAGCATGAAACGGAAAACAGAATAGGGAATCCTGTACATGTATATAGCAAATCAAGAAAACCTCGTGGCATTCGTCGAGCGAGCAGCCACTTCCAGTGTGCTTGCTATCGATACTGAGTTTCTGCGTGAAAAGACGTACTATGCAAAACTCTGCTTATTGCAGATGGCGACCGATGACGAAACGGTGATTGTCGACCCATTCAGTGTTGACGATTTGACGGTATTGGTTCCGCTGCTAAAAGACGAGCGTATAGTGAAGCTTTTTCATGCTGGCGGACAAGACTTGGAGATTATCCTACGCGAGGTTGGTGTGTTACCTCACCCGGTGTTTGATACTCAGGTAGCCGCAGCGCTGTTGGGTCATACTCAGCAGATTGGTTATGCATCACTGGTTCATGCAGAGTGTAACGTATCGTTAAAGAAAACCGATTCGTTTACCGACTGGTCGCGCCGTCCTCTGTCTGAATCTCAGCTTGATTATGCGGCTGATGATGTGGTCTATTTGCCGCGTTTGTACACTTCGATGAAGGCTACCTTGGAAAAGAAAGGGCGTTTGGAGTGGCTGAATCGAGATTTTGAGGATTTGGTTGATCCGCGACGTTATGACACAAAAGAGCGTACGCGTTACAAGCGTTTGAAGCGTGTGTCGCAATTGTCCCGTCGTCAGCTTTCTGCGGCACGCGAAGTGGCATCTTGGCGTGAACTGGAAGCGCAACGACGGAATGTGCCACGTAAGTGGGTGATTACAGACGAGCAGGTCGTGGAAGCATGTAAGCGCGAAGCACGCTCAATTGATGAGCTGTTTATGGTACGTGGGATGTCTGAGCGTTTGTCTACTCGTGATGCGCGATCGGTGGTTTCATTGATAGCGTCTGCGATTGATGCGCCGCCCGACACGTGGCCAGAACCCGATCGCTGTACGAAAAGTGAACCTAATGTCGATGCTGAGCTCGATTTGATGTGCGCCCTTGTGCGTCTGCGTGCTAAGGAAAATGACATTGCATTTCCGACACTTGCCAGTCATGACGATCTAGCGCGGGTGGCTCGAGGTTATCGGGAAGGTATCGACCTTCTGCGTGGATGGCGCAGGGCAATAGTGGGCGAAGAACTACTTGAACTGCTTGATGGTTGTCTCGCACTCAGTTTGTCGGGCGGTAGTCTGGTGGTTCATCGACGCAGCGAGGATACCGTCTGAGATTACTGTAGTGCGATAGAGGCATTGTTTGAGGTTGCACGCACGCGGCAGTTTGGTCACAAAACGGTAACAGGGATTTGGTGATTTAGCAGTTGTTTATCGCGTAATTTTTGCCTGTAGCGACTGTCGGTATAATGCAGGTGTACAAGATAAGCGGCCGCAGGCGGCCGCGGAGGAAAACCGTTTAAGGAGCGGATACCCCCATGTTTGGATTAAGTAATGGCTATCTTTTATTAATAGTGGCTACACTTGCTATTGGTGGCTTGGCTACATGGTATGTTAACTCGCAGCTGAAGAAGTATACGAAAGTGCCTATCTCAAATGGCCTTACCGGTGCTGAGGTGGCGCGACGGATGCTCATGTATTACGGCGTAACCGATGTAGCCGTGCATCGCGGAGGACCAGGACAAGATTTCTTCGATCCTCGTACCAATTCGGTCACTCTTTCTCCTGATGCGTTCGAGGGCCGGTCTATCACGGCTACTGCTACGGCGTGCCATGAGGTGGGGCATGCCTGTCAGTACGCTCAAAATTATGCACCCATGAAGATTCGTGGCGCTTTGGTTCCGGTGGTAAATCTCGCATCGAATGCCTGGATATTTCTGTTGATGCTGGGTATCTTGATGCAGATCACGGGGTTGACCACGCTGGCTATCATTATGTATGCGGCAGTGGTTATCTTTCAGCTCGTAACACTGCCTGTGGAATTCAATGCATCCAAGCGTGCAATGGTGTATATGGATACTATTGCTCTGCCGCAATCCGAGCAGAGTGGAGCTTTTAGTGTGCTGCGTGCCTGTGCACTCACGTATGTGGCTGCAGCATTAACGTCCATTTTGCAACTGTTGTGGTTGCTGGGTCAGCGTAGGGAGTAATTGGCTGTGGTAAACCGAGAAAATGAAGGGCGCCTCGCTTCGCGAGGCGCTGCGGGCGCGTCGGATTCCGGCGCGCTTAGCGTTTCGGGTGCTATGCTGCTTGCCAAAGGTGCATTGGAGGGAGTGACAGTGCGCCTCATTGGTGAAGTGTCCGAAGTATCGTGCAAGCCTGGTTACAAAGCTGCTTACTTTACGGTAAAGGATAAAAAAGCTTCCCTTCCGTGTATGATGTGGAACAATCGCTATGAAGCGACTGGTGTGCGTCTTGCTGTGGGACAGTTGGTGGAGTTGACGGGGCGCTTCACGTTGTATGCGGCTAAAGGTCGCATGAACTTTGACGTGCTTTCACTCGCATTGGCTGGTGAGGGTATGTTGCGTCAGCAAGTGGCGGACTTGGCCCGTAAACTTGATGCAGAAGGCCTTATGCAGGCAAGTCGCAAGCGTGCTTTACCGACGCTTCCTGCGTGTGTGGGTTTGGTTACATCGCCACGGGGTGCTGCTGTCCATGACGTGCTGCGTACGTTGCGCCGTCGCTTTCCGCTTGCTCGTGTCGTGGTGGCAGGGGTGCCTGTTGAAGGTCGCGAGGCTCCTGCACGCATAGTTGAGGGGATGCGTACTGTGTGCGCAGCTGGTGCTGAGGTGGTTCTCGTAGTACGTGGTGGTGGGTCGTTCGAAGATTTAATGCCCTTTAACGATGAGCGACTCGCTCGCGCCATTGCGGTTTGTCCGGTGCCGGTGGTTACGGGGATTGGGCATGAACCCGATACTTCCATTGCTGATATGGTATCCGATCTGCGTGCCAGCACGCCGACGGCAGCAGCCGAGGCTGTGGCTCCCGCTCGCGAGCAGCTTGAAGGATTGCTTGCTGCTCGAGGGGCTTCGCTTGTTGCTTCTACCATACGCCGTCTTGAACGTGAATCGGCTGGGGTTGCACGCTTGGCGGATCGTCCGGTGTTTCGTGATGCAGTTTATTTGTTTGCATCGGAGGCTCAAGCGCTTGATGTAGCCGCCGACCGGTTGGCGAGGGCTCTTCCTTCCAACTTAGATCGCGATCGAGCACGGCTCCGGGTAACTAGTGATCGCTTACGGCAGATTATGCCGCGTGCGGTTGAGCATGAGCATGGTAATCTTGCGGCGGAGCGCGGCCGCTTTGTTCGCGCCTTGCGTCTTGCTTCGGTTCGTGAGAGTACAGGAGTTGCATCTCTTCGTGACCGCCTTGTTGTGCGGGGTGGTGCAATTGTCGGTTGTTTTGAGACAGAGCTTCAGGTTGCGGCTGCGCGGTTGCACGATCTTTCTCCGCTTACCGTGCTCGCGCGTGGTTATGCGGTGGTACGCAGCGAAGAGGGCTTGATTGTGAAGCATGTTGACCAGGTCGAAGAGGGATCGTTTGTTAGTGTTGCCCTGTCGGATGGCGAGTTGGCTTGTCGTGTCGAGGGTACCTGTCGCATAGAGACAGCGGTGGAATCGTGGAAGGAAAACGCATGACTGAAATTACAAAACCGATTGATGAACTTACTTTTCGTGAAGCTATGGCTGAATTGGATGGTATTGTTGGTGTGCTTGAAAGTAATACGCTTGAGCTTGAAGACAGCCTAAAAAGTTATGAACGTGGTGTCGCTTTACTTGGCGCACTGCAAGGTCGTTTAACTGAAGCCCAGCAAAAAGTTGATGTGCTTATGGGTGAACTTGTTGGTGAGGCCGACGACGCGCAGCGCGACACCAGTCTGTCATAAGATGCGATAGTGCAGACTTGGTAGTGATGAGGCTTTGCGGTTAACGGTGATGAGAGGAAGGTTTGCATGCGTAACGACGACTGCTTGTTCTGTAAAATTGTGACGGGAGACATTCCGTCAACTAAGGTGTATGAGGACGATCGTGTACTTGCGTTTGAAGATCTAAACCCTCAGATGCCTGTGCATACGCTTATTGTTCCGAAGAATCATTACGATAATATAGGAGACGGTATTCCTGATGACGAGATGGGGTACCTATTTAACACGGTGCGCAAGGTGGCCGAGCTTAAGGGTATTGCAGAGAGCGGCTATCGCGTTATTGTGAATACGAATGACGATGCGCAGCAGTCTGTACATCACGTTCACGTGCATGTACTCGGTGGCGCTCCTATGAACTCAGGTAGTCCAGCGATGTAAGAAGTATTCGATCTTCGTGCAGCGGAGCGACATAATGCGATAAATGAAGCCGATCGTTTGTAAACTGATCGGCTTCTTCGCTATTATTCGAGTTTTACGTCACGAGAGGCCTTTGCCCATAGAAGGGTTTTCGGTGAGCGGCGTGCCGTTTGCCGAAACGACGCCTCGCACAGATTCGGAGACCTTGCTGCATGCCTAAACTTTATTAGTTGGCTTTTTGCACCCCCTTAAGGAGGTAGGTCGTTGAACGTACTAGTGATCAATGCGGGATCGTCTTCCCTGAAGTACCAGCTGGTGAATGTTGAGCAGCATGAACTGCTCGCTAAGGGTATCTGTGAGCGCGTAGGATCGAGTGAGGCGTTCCATAAGCATGGTCTCGACAAGAACGAAGTAGTTATTGATGCAAAGATGGCTGATCACGACGACGCTATGGCGTTGGTGTTAGAGTCGCTAACCGAGGGGTCGACAAAAGCAATCGACTCGCTCGATGAGATTGACGCCGTGGGTCATCGTATTGTGCAGGGTGGCAAGTACTTCGATCGTTCGGTGCTTATTGATCAGGATGTTATTGATAAGATTGATGAGTTGGCCGAGCTTGCACCTCTCCATAATGGAGCTGCGCTCATGGGTATTCATGCGTGCTTGAAACACATGCCCGAAGTGCCTATGGTTGCAGTTTTTGATACTTCTTTTTTTCAGACGCTGCCGCCTAAGGCATATATGTATCCTTTGCCTTATGAGCTGTACGAGAAGTACGCTATTCGTAAATATGGAGCGCACGGCACGTCGCATCGGTATATCTCTGAGCGTGCTGCCGCTGTGCTGGACGAGCCCATTGAGGATTTGAAGCTAATTACTTGCCACTTGGGTAACGGCTGTTCTATGTCGGCTATCGATCACGGCGTAGCGGTTGACACCTCTATGGGCTTGACGCCGCTGGATGGTTTGATGATGGGCACGCGTTGCGGAGCTATTGATCCAGCCATTGTTCCGTTTCTCATGGATCATGAAGGTCTTTCTGCTTCTGAAGTAAACAACCTCATGAACAAGAAGTCGGGCCTGCTGGGCATTTCTGGTATTAGTAATGACCTGCGTAGTGTGCGCGACGCCTCCGAAGCGGGCAATGAGCGCGCTCAGTTGGCCTACGACATGTATTCCAACTCGGTGAAGAAGTACATCGGTCAGTACACAGCCGTTATGGGCGGCGTGGATGCCATCGTACTGACTGCTGGTGTGGGCGAAAACTGCGAGAAGATGCGCCGTATGATTTTTGCGGGCTTGCAGCCGCTGGGAATGGTGTTGGATGAGGAGAAAAACCGGCAACGTGGCTTCGAGCGAGAGATTTCGGCGGACACCTCTCGTGTAAAGATTATTATTATTCCCACGAATGAAGAGTATATGATTGCGCGTGATACCTACGAGATAGTTCACGGTTAAGGGCCAGGCATATACTGTTAACTGTTGCTATGAATGCGAGAAGGGGCTGTATCAAAAGCCCCTGTTTAACGAATCGAGTTCGACTTTAGTCGGGCTCGATTCGTTTCACTTAGTTTTATGCGGACGAGACAAAAGCCGCGGGGCTATGCCCGGACCGCTTCCACTAC
>JAEWYG010000060.1 GCA_023395755.1 Actinomycetes bacterium
CTGGTAACCATGGCAATGCATGTTGCTCAGCAGTGGGAAAAAGTGGTGGTATTGCGTTTCGGAAAGTTTAATCGTGTATCCGGGCCAGGGTTGTTCTGGACGATTCCTGTTGTTGAGCAGAACACCATGCGCGTAGATGGTCGTGTTCGGGTGACCACGTTTGGAGCTGAAGAAACGCTAACGGCCGACTTGGTGCCCTTGAACGTTAACGCTGTGTTGTTCTGGATGGTGTGGGATGCGAAGGCTGCTTGTACAGAGGTGGGCGACTTTACGCGTGCGGTAGAGTTGGCTGCGCAAACAGCTTTACGTGACGCCATTGGTCGCGCCGGCGTAGCTGAGGTGGCTATTCGCCGCGAACAGCTCGACCGCGAGCTCAAGCGTGTACTTGAGGAAAAAGTAGCACAATGGGGTATCACCATCCTGTCGGTTGAGGTGCGCGACATTTTGATTCCTAAAGAATTGCAAGATGTGATGTCGCTTGAAGCCCAGGCGGAGCAGCGTAAAAAGGCGCGTATTATTCTTATGGAAGCGGAGCAGGACATTTGCGAAATGATGGACAGCATGGGTGAAACATACGCCAACAACGATGCTGCCATGCGCCTGCGTGCTATGCATCTTCTCTACGAAAGCGTGCGCGAAACTGGCGGCACCGTGGTGGTACCCAGCTCCTTCAGTGAGGGCTTCGGAGATGTATTGGGCGATAGCGCGAAAGATATCCTAGGGAATGTGGGGAAGTAGGGTATTTGTGCTCTGAAGGTAGCCTGCTTGGGAAATGGAAAAGTGCTGCTTTGAGCATTCGGTAATTAAGATACGCGCTCACTCTTCGCTAGGGAAGCGTTTGCGGGCGGGATGTGAGGAGCGGAGCGCTTAGATAATTACAATTAAAAACGTCACTAAATATTATCTAAAATTAGAATAATGACAATCAAAAATTATCCTATGACAATTCTTGATTGTCATAGGATAATTTCGTATAGTGCACTTAGTGGAATTTGGCCAATTCTCTAGAAGTATAAGCAGGGGTGTCTCGACATTAAGTATGCTTGGTTTATGACGATACGGCGAGCATGTGCTGGGCGAGTACATCTTGGTACGATTTTAGAGGAGGAAAAATGTCTGAAGCGAATGGTTCGTCGAACGGACTTACGCGCCGACGTTTTCTCAAAACTACCGGTGTTGCAGCTGGCGTGATAGGTCTTGCCGGTGCGGTCAGTATGACTACCACGCAGGAATGGCTTGCTCCTGCACAAGCGTACGCTGAGGCAGAAGATAGGACAGTTTATACGTTACATCAGTTTATGTGTGGTGGTAATTGTTCGCTCAAGTGCACGATGCGCGACGGTCGTATAGCGAAAATCGAGCCTAATGACACCGTTGATACATACTATCAGCATTGTTGCTTGAAAGGCATGTCTGAAATTCAACATGTATATAGCGACCAGCGCTTGCAGACGCCGCTTAAACGCGTGGGCGAACGTGGCGAAGGCAAGTTTGAGGTCATTACATGGGATGAAGCTCTCAAAACTATCGGTGAAGAGATTAAAAAAACCTGGGACCAATACGGCCACGATGCGGTATATATATCCGCATCTAACGAACCGCAGTTTTCCATGTTGGCACCTTTGTTGGGTGCAGGAACTGGATGTGAACCTGGTATCGACCGCGGTGTAGGCAACGGCATGGACGTTGCAATTGGCGGGAATGGTTTCGGCGCTCCAACAAACGAAACTCGTGACTGGGTTAATAGCAAAACGCTTATTGTCGATGGCTATAATTACTTGGAATCGTGCATGATGCAAGCGAATTCCTTCCTAGATGCGAAAGAAGCGGGCTGCGATATCATCGTTATTGATCCGCATTATTCCACCACAGCATCGAAAGCCAGTCAATGGGTTCCTATCAAGCCGGGTACAGACCCCGCGTTGTTCCTAGGCATGGTTACCTACATTCTGGATAACAAGTTTTACGATGAAGACTACATGCGCAAGTTCACGACCTTCCCGCTGCTGGTAAACGCTACCGACGGTAAGTTATTGCGCTCCAACGCCAACGACCCAAATTCATTCATGGTATGGGATGGCGCATCCAACCAAGCTGTCTTGCATACGTCCGTTGGTGACACGACGGCACTCGAAGGGACATTCCAGGTTGACGGCATGTCGTACACGACCACATTCGAGTTGCTCAAGAAGACTCAGGAAGAATTTTCGACTAGCTGGGCTGCGGATAAAACCGGCATCGACGCTTCCGTTATCGAAGATATCGCTCGCAAATACGCTTGTAACGGACCTGCATTTCTAGCGTATGGAATGGGTGGTTGTGACAAATTCAGTAACCCCGATATTGCAGGTCACGCATTGATTACTCTTACTGCACTTACCGGTAATATTGGTAAATCAGGTGCTGGTTTGGGCTGTCCCAACGGCGGCGGTGGCTATGGCGGAGCTTTGAAAGAGTGGCCTTTGCCTGAAAATGCTGTATCTCCTCAGCTCGACGCACGTGCTGACCGATTCCCCACTCAGGAAAACGGCGTACATACCATCATTTCGCTGGGTAATACCTTCCAGCAGTATTTTGCTAACTTTAGCAAGACGCGCGAATGGATTAAATCACTCGACTTTATTTTACATGTGGGCATGCATTATGAAGATAGCGTCGACTATGCCGATATCGTTTTACCTATCTGCTCGAAATTCGAAGATGTGGTTGACCACGGTATTGTTCGTAGCGGCTATAACCACATCATCTTGCAGGGAAAATGTATTGATCCCCTGTTTGAAAGCAAAACTGACTTCGAAGCTATGAAGCTTATCCTAGCATCAGTAGGCCTAGATCAGTATCTTCCAAAAGATGCCGAAGAACTTGTGCGTTACAAGGTTGACAAATCAGAAGAATTAGCCGCTATGGGAATCACTTTTGACAAACTGGTCGAAAACCACGGTAGCATGCCTATTAAGGGCAGCGAAGAGCCCCGTGTGGGCTTTACCGACCAGAAGTTTCCAACGAATACCGGTAAATTGGAAGTGTATTACGAAGCACAGACTGTCTGTAACCAAGCGTGGCCTACCTGGGAAGAAAACAACGAAGTGTACGACGGCAATCCTTTGGCTGAAAAATATCCGCTACAGCTTACCCAGACACGCACAAGGTTCTCGAATCATTCCTATCTGAAGGCTGCCACTTGGCTACATCAGTTCCATGAATCGTATGTTGAGCTGAACCCGATTGATATGGAATCGCGTGGTTTGGCAGATGGTGACGTAATCGAAGCATTCAACGATCGAGGTTCGTTTAAATGCCCGGTCCGTCCTAATGAAGCTGTCCGTCCCGGTAGCGCAAGGACGTTTGAAGCAGGTTGGAGTAAATATATGGTCGAAGGGAATACGCAAAACGTGACCAATAATCATGTGAATGAACGGGATTCCTATCTAATATCTGGAGCCCCAATCCCCTTCCATGACACCTTAATAGAAATCAAGAAAGCGTAGGTGAAATGCAATGACTAAGCTTGGAATTGCAATCAACCTTGAGCGTTGCATTGGTTGCCATACCTGCGCTAATGCATGCAAAATGCAGAACAATGTTCCTATGGGTATGCTTTGGAATCGAGTGTTGACTGAGGGCAGCGACGTAGTTGATGGGGCACAAGGCACGTATCCTTATTTGTCTCGCACGTTTCTTCCGTTGGCTTGCCAGCACTGCGAGAGTCCTGCTTGCTTGAAGGTGTGTCCGACAGGTGCCACCTATAAGGATGACAAGGGTCGCGTGGAAATTGATTATGACAAGTGCATCGGTTGTCGTATGTGCATGGCTGCTTGTCCTTATAACGCCCGTGTGTTCAACTGGAACGAGCCCGTGCGCGATCCTGATTTTAACTATGGTGACAAGGACGTTCCCGTGCGTCCCAAAGGCGTAGCTGAAAAGTGCACGTTGTGCAAGGAACGCACTGACCGCGATGAAAAGCCGATGTGTATTGCGTGCTGCCCGACGAGGGCACGTGTCTTTGGCGATTTGGACGATCCCGAATCCGAGATTTCAAAACTCGTTCGCGACAAGAACGCCTACAATTTGCTCCCCGAGCAGGGAACGCATCCGCAAGTCTACTATTTCGAGTAAGGGGAGGTGCAAACTATGTTCGAATCTTCTAAAACGAAGGCCGCCGCTATTGTGCTCGGCGTGCTTACCGTCGCCGGTGTCGCCGCATGGATTTACCAGCTGATGAATGGTCTTGGCGTGACGGGCATGAGCAACGCTACCAGCTGGGGTCTTTACATCACGTGCTTCATGTTCTTCGTAGGTCTATCGGCCGGCGGCTTGATTGTGGCCTCGTCTGCCAGCGTGTTTCACATTGCTAAGTTCAAGCAGGTGGCGTTTCCTGCCATCATCGTGTCGACGGTATGTATCTGCTGCGCGGGCATGTTTATTCTTGTCGACCTCGGCGGTATCGCTCGCGTATGGCGTATGGTTACAGGTCCGAATCCGATCTCGCCGCTGTTCTGGGACATCTGTGTTATTGCGTGTTACCTGGTTATCAACGTAGTGTACCTTGTGCTCATGAAGAAACACGGTGCCGACAGCGTAGCGGTTGCCCGTATATCGCGCTTCGCTTTGCCGGTTGCCATTTTGGTACATAGTGTAACGGCGTGGATCTTCGGTTTGCAGATTGCCCGCGAGGGCTGGTATTCCGCCATTATGGCCCCCGTCTTCGTCGCTTCGGCTATGGACTCGGGTCTGGCGCTGCTGCTGATCGTTCTCATCGTGCTGTCGGTAACGAAGGTATTCCAGGTGGGTCGCAACCTTATCGCCAGCCTGGCCGGCTTGCTTGCTACGTGCATCGCTGTTGATGCGTTCTTCATCGGCTGCGAGCTTTTGACAATGGCATATTCCGGTACCGAAGGCGGCAATGCGGTGCTTGGTGCGATGTTCACGGGTGCCACCTCGCCGTTCTTCTGGTTTGAGATTGTGGGTGGTTTGCTCATTCCGTTCTGTATCATGGTGTTCGAGAAGAATCGCCAAAAGACGGGTCTTGTAGTGTTATCGAGTGTGTTGGTGGTATGCGGCGTGTTCTGTAAGCGCATTTGGCTGCTGCTCACTAGTTTCATAACGCCGAACATTGTTGGCGCGCCTGGCATTAGCTTGGGTACGGCAACGGCTCAGCACGGTGGCGCTGACATGTGGGCGCTAGCTGGTAGTTATGCTCCCACTTGGTATGAGATCGTCATCGCTATCGGTGTAGTATCGCTTGGCGTTCTCGCCATCATGGCGCTGTCAGCCAAACTGCTGAAGGATGGCAGCAACAAAGAAGCATCTATGGCGGTTGCCGCTGAAGGCGCTGCTGCCTAAGCGCTACTTTCGTACGTGGCCCTTCCTAGCTGCAAAGGGAGGGCCCGTGTCGCGATGCGAACTGTGCATTCCCCCTCTATGCGACAGTTTGCATCACGACACGGTTTCGGTGCAATCTTTGAAGGAGATTAGGAAGATGAAGGAAAATATCTGCGAAATAGATTGGCAAACGCTTTCAGGGGCGTATGCCTTTTTGGGAAACTCACTATTAAAGCCAATGCGTCAGACGGCATCGGTAGGTCTTGACCCTGCGTTTTGGGAAACCTTTCCCACGTTTGATGATGGGGCCGTTGCGCAAGCGGCTTGTGCGCTTGTCGACTATGCACGCGAGGCAGGTGGTCCAACGCCTGAGGCCATTCAGATGGTTTCTGTTGAATACACACGCTTGTTTGTTGGTCCTCCGTCACCTGCGGCTGCGCCTTGGGAAACCATGTATCACACCGAGAACGTGACCGTAGGTTTTGGTCAGGCAACGTTTGACATGCGCGAACTTCTGCGTGACGCGGATCTTCAACTTTCCAACGAGAACAACCAGTACGAAGACCATATGGGCATCGAGCTTTTGTATTTGTCGGAACTTTGTCGTCAACGAGCGGAGGGCGATGTTTGTCCCTGTGCTAGCAACGAGCTTGTTGTATCGTTTATCGAGCAGCATCCTCTTGCGTGGATTCAGATTTTTCGCGGTCGAGTAATAGAAAATGCACTTGGCGGTTATTTCGAC
>JAEWYG010000043.1 GCA_023395755.1 Actinomycetes bacterium
CATCTCGAACTGCTCGCGAGAATCTTTGTCGACGTGCGGACCGCGGACGACGCAGTATAAGTTGCGCTCCGTCGGCAGCGGAATCGGACCGGACACTTTGGCACCCGTCTTCTGCGCGGTATCGACAATGAGCTTCGTGGACTGGTCCACGATCTCATGATCGTACCCCTTCAAGCGGATGCGAATCTTCTGATTAGCCACTTACCTTACCTCCGTTATTCAGGTCGCGCGCGCTTACGCGTTCCCGCCGGCCTTGCTGACAATTTCCTCTGCCACGTTCTTTGGCACGGCCTCGTACGAATCAAACTGCATCGTATACGAAGCACGACCCTGCGTCGTGGAACGCAGGTCGGTAGCATAGCCGAACATCTCGGACAGCGGGACCTTCGCCTTAATGGTTTTCGCGTTACCGCGATCGCCCATGCCCTGGATCTGGCCACGACGACTGGACAGGTTGCCCATAACGTCACCCATGTACTCCTCAGGAGTCTCAACCTCAACGGCCATCATCGGCTCAAGGATAACCGAGCCACCCTTCTTCAGTGCGTCTTTGATAGCCATAGAACCGGCCACCTTAAACGCCGCTTCAGAAGAGTCAACCTCATGATAGGAGCCATCAACGAGCTCAACACGCACATCCACAACCGGGTATCCCGCCAAAACGCCCGAATTCAGCGCTTCTTGGATGCCACGATCGATAGGCGTGACGTATTCCTTAGGTACAGAACCGCCCACAGTCTTGTTCTCGAACACATAGCCCTTGCCAGCCTCTTCCTGCGGATACATATTAATAACCGCATGGCCGTACTGACCACGACCGCCGGACTGACGCACAAACTTACCTTCGGCACCCAAAACCGGCTTAGTAGCCGTCTCGCGGTAGGCCACCTGCGGTTTACCGACGTTAGCTTCAACCTTAAACTCGCGAAGCAGACGGTCAACAATAATCTCGAGGTGCAACTCACCCATACCAGCGATGATGGTCTGACCTGTTTCCTGATTGGTGGACACACGGAACGTCGGGTCTTCCTCGGCGAGCTTCTGCAGCGCCACACCCATCTTGTCCTGCTCGGCCTTCGTCTTCGGCTCAACAGCGATGTCGATAACCGGATCGGCGAATTCCATGGACTCGAGGATAATGGGGTTCTTCTCGTCGCAGAGCGTGTCGCCAGTGGACGTGTCTTTTAGGCCCACGACAGCAACGATGTCGCCCGCGGCACAGCCATCGATATCAACACGCTGATTCGAATGCATCTGCAGCAAACGTCCGATACGCTCTTTCTTGTCCTTGCTGGCGTTGAGCACATACGAACCGGAGTCGAGTCGGCCCGAGTACACGCGCAGATAGGTAAGCTTACCCACAAACGGATCCGTCATAATTTTGAAAGCCAGGGAAGAGAACGGCGCCTTCAAATCGGAGGGACGCTCGTCTTCTTCGCCCGTGTTGGGGTTGATACCCTTGATGGCGGGAACATCGGTCGGCGCAGGCATATAATCCACGACAGCGTCGAGCAGTTCCTGCACACCCTTGTTTTTGTAGGATGAGCCTACAAACACCGGGTGAATCTTGCAATCAATAGTACCTTTGCGGATGGCGGCCTTAAACTCGTCGACCGTCACCTCTTCCTCCATAAGCACTTTCTCCATGAGGGCATCATCGCAATCGGCAGCAGCCTCAAGCAGCTCCTGGCGGCGCAGCTCAGCCTCCTCAGCGAACTCGGCCGGGATAGCATCCATAACCTCGGGGTAGGTCATGCCCTTGTCGTCGGCCTTGAAGTCCCATGCCTCCATGGTTACGAGGTCAATAACGCCCCAGAAGTTGTCCTCGGCACCCATGGGCATCTGCGCGGCGATAGCCGGCGCACCCAAGCGGTCTCTCATGGTTTCAATGGCGTGGAAGAAGTCCGCACCAACGCGGTCGTACTTATTGATGTAAGCGATGCGAGGCACGCCGTAGCGGCTAGCCTGACGCCACACCGTCTCAGACTGCGGCTGCACACCAGCAACAGCGTCGAACACCGCAACGGCACCGTCAAGTACGCGAAGCGAGCGCTCAACCTCAGCAGTAAAGTCAACGTGGCCGGGCGTGTCGATAATCTGAAAACGATATTCTTTACCGTTTTCAGCACCACCGGGATACTTCCAGAAGCACGTGGTAGCAGCGGCGGTAATGGTTACGCCACGCTCTTGCTCCTGCACCATCCAGTCCATCGTTGCGGCACCGTCGTGCACTTCGCCGATCTTGTGGGTCTTGCCCGTGTAGTAAAGGATGCGCTCGGTCGTTGTCGTTTTGCCCGCATCAATGTGGGCCATAATACCGATATTGCGCGTATCTTGTAAACTCAGTTTAGCCATGTAAGCTCCACACCTTCCTCTAGAAGCGGTAGTGCGAGAATGCGCGGTTGGACTCTGCCATCTTATACAAATCCTCACGCTTCTTAACCGAGGCACCCGCGTTCTCGGAGGCATCCATAATCTCAGCGGCAAGGCGCTCTTTCATGGTGTGCTCCTTGCGCTTACGCGAGAAATCAACCATCCAGCGGATGGCTAACGTAGTAGCACGACGGGAGTTAACTTCCATCGGCACCTGATAGGTGGCACCGCCAACGCGCTTCGGCTTTACCTCGAGGGTCGGGCGAACGTTGTCCATGGCCTTCTTGAACACAGCCAGCGGATCGCCGCCGGTCTTCTGTTCAACGATGGCAAATGCGCCGTAAACGATGTTCTCGGCGGTGGCTTTCTTGCCGTCAAGCAGGATCTTGTTGATCAGCTGCGTGACAAGGCGGTTGTTGTACTGTGCGTCCGGTTGTACTTCACGGCGGACGGCTGCTGCACGACGCGGCATGTATTACTCCTTCATGTTCCTGCGCGCTTCGAGACGGCTTTCAATCCGTCCATTAGGCCCCGCGATCATCCCCCTTTGGGCGATTGCGGTTTCGCGGCCCGCGCGTCTTAGTGGTTGACTATTTAGGGCGCTTGGTACCGTAGCGGCTACGAGCCTGACGACGGCTGTCAACAGCCGAGCAGTCCAAAGCAGCGCGGATAACCTTATAGCGCACACCGGGGAGGTCCTTTACACGACCACCGCGGATAAGCACCATCGAGTGCTCCTGCAGGTTGTGACCAATGCCCGGGATATAGGCGGTCACTTCCATGCCGTTTACCAGACGTACACGGCAAACCTTACGAAGAGCCGAGTTCGGTTTCTTCGGCGTCGTCGTGTACACGCGGGTGCATACGCCACGCTTCTGCGGGTTGCCCTTCAGAGCCGGCGTCTTCTTCTTGTCGACCGACTGGTGGCGGCCCTTGCGGACCAACTGGTTAATAGTAGGCAAAGCTTCTCTCCTTCTACCTCTTGCTTCGATTACCTATATATAGATAGACAATCGCCTTTTGCATACGCTTCCCTGTGCGTTCAGCTGGTACGCACATGAAAACTTGACGCCCATAAAAGGCGCGATCGAGAACTCTACCACCGGCCATCAGGCTTGTCAAACGCCACGCACCCGGGAGTATCTATTATCACAGGATCATGTTCATGCTGATGGAAGAGGCTATTTTCTCAAGTTCCTCACAGAATACGATATTTTCAGCACATTATTTATAGGAAGGGTTTCGGACGAGTGGCCTCTAGCAAGCGTATGGCTTCTTGCACTGAAACCGTTGCCACAAGGCTATGGCAGCAGAATCGCTCGTCACTGGTCACCAAGTAGTCTGCGTCTGCGCGTCGAACAGCAGACGCGATGAAGTTATCTTCGAAATCTTCGTGAATCGACCGATAGACTATCGATTGCAGCGCCTCACCCCTTCCCATCGGCACGACCTGGGATACGTCGAGCATAACTCTCAAACAGGACCATGCTGTCTCGGTCGCAGCAGCCGAAAGAGACTCGGTAATGGTGATACCTTCCGCACGGAGCGAACGTTTCAACTGCAAAGGTATCAGATAGAAAACATCTTTAAGAGTGGTCGATGCCGCATAAAGCACGACATCTTTCCGAACAAACGCTTCCGCTAATAGCTCCTTTGTACGACCATGGCTTTCGCCACGGTCAAGAAAGTAATCAAGCCACACATTGGTATCCAGAAGAAGCTTCATAAAAACATCGCTCATCGAGACATCATCTCGTTGAGCATCTCCTCATACATTTCCTCACTCAGTTCTTTATAGGGCGTTCTTTCGAGAGCAGTCGGCACCGCGAGGCCGTGATCTTTGAAGAAATTCTCCCAAATGTGCGAACCTTCTTCGACAAGAGCGAGCCCGCGCTGGCGCTCAGCGTCTTCCTCTGCATCGGTAGTACTTCGCTTGCGCAGAGGCACAGGAAGATCGCCCGTCTCGTCGACGTATTCCCAAACGGCGCGCACCACTTGGGAGGGCGTGAAACCTTTGCGGGCGATAACCTCGTCGCCCCGTTGCTTGAGATCGCTGTCTATTCTTATGTTCATCTGAACCGCCGTCATAGTACCTCCATCCTAAAAAGTCAAAGGGTGCTATACAGTATAGCACCCTTTGATGGAGGGAGTCATCAAGCCGTACGGAACCTATTGTGCTATGCGTCCGCTTTAGTGTCGGCGTACTAGCTAGTGTCTGCCTGCTGTCTCATTGTCGTACCGCCTTGCACGACTCTACTTGGCCCCTTCGGCAACGAGAGCCTCTACAAGACGGGCTGAATTCTCCAGATCGACAACAGCAATATACTCATCAAGCGAATGGAAGTTTGACATACCAACGCTAAGCGTAACGGGACGCACGCCACAAGCGGCGAGCACGTTGGCATCGGCACCACCGCCAGAGTGATGGAAATGCGGCTCGAGACCAGCAGACGCAACCGCGCGAACGATGGCTTGAACAAGGGGGTCATGCTCATCGTAAAGTACAGCGTCATAGCTCTTTTCCCACTCGATATCCACCGAGCCACCAAAGCGCGCGGCTGCCGCTTCAAGAGCAGCCGCCATGGCATCACGCTGAGCATTGATGCGATCCGTATAAAGCGAACGACACTCCCCCGCAAGCATGCAGGTATCGGGCACGACATTTGTCTCGCGACCACCTTCAATGATGCCAATGTTTGCCGTAGTGGCCTCATCTAAGCGTCCCAAAGGCATAGCTTCAATAGCTGCAGCCGCCATACGAATAGCCGAAATACCCGCTTCAGGAACAACGCCCGCATGCGATGCGCGGCCATGGAATACCGCCTGCATAGCATAGTGGCAAGGAGCACCAGTGATAATGGTTCCGGGGGCTCCGTCAGCATCGAGCACGTAACAAGGAGCACCCACGGGCAGCTCATCAACCCCCAGAGCGCTAGACCCCAACAGGTGCAACTCTTCGCAGGTGGTCAGCAGTACCGTGACATCTGGGCGCGGCAACCCCGCCTCGAGGACTGAGCGTACCCCCTCGAAAATAGCTGCCACCCCTGCTTTATCGTCGGCTCCCAGAATGGTGTCACCAACCGAGCGCACAACACCGTCCACTACAATAGGCTCGACACCCACGCACGGCT
Source organism: Actinomycetes bacterium (assembly GCA_023395755.1). Classification (GTDB taxonomy): domain Bacteria; phylum Actinomycetota; class Coriobacteriia; order Coriobacteriales; family Eggerthellaceae; genus Gordonibacter. Next base: position 5,505 of record JAEWYG010000043.1, read on the forward strand.
CAACGGTATCCATATGGGCCGACAATACGATATGCCCTGTAGTCGTGCCAGGAAGATACGCGATAAGATTTCCGGTGTCAGAACCTGTTTGCTTAGCCGAATCGTCAAAACGCACCGAGAAACCCAGGCTACGCAACTCCTCGGCACACCGTAGCGCCATCGCGCCTTCACTGCGCGAAGGACTCTCAATGCGAACGAGGTCGCAGAATAAATCGAGTAGACGTGTCGGGTTCATGCTAAGCTCCAAGAATCTTAGCAGCTACTTGCTTTTTGCGACTCAAAACGCCGGGCATCCACACGCCACCAGGGATGCATTCGATGTCGAACACACGATTGACTAATTCGCAGTCACCCTCACAAAGGAACTGACTACCTTCAGCAATAATATCGGTAACCATAAGCAACACAAACTGATAGCCATGCTGCTCACGCAGGTTACGCATAAACTCGCGAGCTTCGTCCTCACGCTCTAAGGCTGCCGCAAGATCCACCGTCTCGTGCTGGGCAATAAGCACCGTAGCTTCGCCCGTCTGGAACTCCTTTGAGTCAGCGCACACGAACTCTTTGATAGGCATAGTACCTTCGCCTCCGCGCTGTTTGAACACCGCAAGGCCGAACTCCGTGGGATCGACCCCCACCTGAGCGGACAGCTTCTCCACGAGAGCGCGATCGGTGGCGGTAGCCGTGGGTGACTTCAGAATAACGGTGTCGGTAAGGATGGCCGACAAAAGCACCTTGGCAATGGACGTAGGCATTTCCACGTCATTACGCTCGAATTCCAGCGTAACAATGGATGCCGTGGAGCCCAAAGGCAGATTCAAAAACATGATGGGGCTCGCGGTGGTCATACCTCCGATGCGGTGATGGTCGATAATTTCAACAACCTCCGCGTCTTCAATACCATCGACCGCCTGACGTACCTCGTTGTGATCTACCAGCACCACGCGCTGCTTCGGCGCATCGCTTTTGGTAAACACATTCTCAACAAGACGAGGCTCCTCAATGCCGACACTCTCAAGCACCCAGGAGCTCTCCGGCGGCAGCGGGCCAAGACGAACCGGTTCGTATGCTTCCGGCTCTCCGTCGCCAGCGTCACGACGCGCCAGCTCATTTTTCAGATACGCGTATCCGACTGCTGCGCTGATGGAATCGTTGTCGGGATTCTTGTGTCCAACGACGATGATGGGCTCGGCCATGGTGCTCGCTCCTTCGCATTGATGCCCCGCGCAGGGCACGTTTGCTTTCTTTATAGATGGTTGGGTTCCCTCGCCAACAGGCTCATGCCTGCAACGATAACGCGACCAGTATAGCGCTGGTACAACAACCGATGCGCTTCCACAGCTGTTTAGCCGTCGAAAATCTCATAAACGCACGGTGGAAGGGGCCGCAAGCATGCGCTACGATAGCACCACCTTAAGAACTAAGCGGCACCTGCCTCGAAAGGAAACGCATGGAAACGCTCGGTTTGACCGACATCATTGGCCCCATCATGGTGGGCCCCTCAAGTTCTCATACAGCAGGCGCTCTACGTATTGCTCGCATGGCAAAAAGCCTCTTAGCCGCTCCGCCGTCACAGGTGACCTTTACACTGTACGGGTCGCTTGCCTGCACGCAATCGGGACACGGCACCGACAAAGCGCTCGTAGCCGGACTCCTCGGAATGGCCCCCGACGATCTAGGCATCCGCAATTCTTTCGAGCGAGCCCATGAAACTGGCTTACGTTTCACGTTTATAGGCAATCCAGACAAAGCAGTAGATCACCCCAACACCGTAGATTTGTTTATTGAAGATAAGCAGGGCAATACCTTAGAGGTGCGTGGCGTCAGTATTGGTGGAGGCGCTGCTGTTATCAAACGCATTGATGGCATCGAGGTAGATATAACCGGCGAACACACGAGCTTAGTGGTACGTCAGCGAGACGAAACGGGTGTACTAGCCCATATCGCTGGTTGTGTATCGGAATACGAAGTAAACATTGGCACCGCACGAATGTTTCGCACGCGACGCGGATCGGGAGCATACACGGTGCTCGAAGTAGATGGGACACTCCCTCGCGCGGTGAAGGAATGCATTGAACGGCATCCGGCCGTGCATGACGTGCGCATCGTGCCAGCAGACAGCCCCACAGGCAAACTCATGGACCCCCATCCTCCATCGGCTGAAGAAGCCGAACGACGCTTCTCAACATGCGATTTTACTACCGGTGCCGAACTGCTTGCACGCTGCAACGAACAGAAGGGCTCTCTTGCCGATGTATTCTTGGCGCGAGAAGAAGCGCTCGATGCGTTGGACGGATGTCGCTGCGATGCTTACACCTATGTCAACCGGGCTTTAGCTGTTATGCGAGCTTCGGCAACCGAACCCTTGCGTGAACCCGTACTGTCAATGGGAGGTCTTATTGGCGGCGAAGCGCGCAAAGTGCACGCCGCCCGCGAACAGGGAACTTCTGTCGTCGACAAACTTACGGGACGCGCGATGGAGTTTGCTCTTGCCGTATTAGAAACGAATGCCTCAATGGGTCGTATTGTAGCCGCGCCCACCGCAGGCTCATCGGGTGTCGTGCCCGGTGTACTATTGGCTTTAGAAGAAGAGCGGGGTTACGACACCAAGGTACTGCAAAAGGGTTTGTTGGC
>JAEWYG010000201.1 GCA_023395755.1 Actinomycetes bacterium
GTTTCTCGGAGCGCCTGAGCAGGTAGACCGCATTCGTGACCTATACGCCATGTATCCAAATGCGTTACGTGTGGTAGACCCCGTCATGGCCGATCATGGCAAAATATACCCCACTTATACACCGGAACTCTGCGAGGCCATGGCGGAATTGGCATGCGGTGCCGATATTCTCACACCAAACCTAACCGAGGCAGCAATTATTCTGGGTGAAGATTGGCAGGGAACCGACCTATCCGACGAAGAAGCAGATCGTATTATCAAGGCTCTCGTGGTGAAGGGCGCAAAGAACGTGGTACTAAAGGGCATCCAGCGCGAGGGTGAAACATGCATCCGTAACTTTGTGGGCGGCACAAACTGCGATACGGTTGAGGTCAGCAATGAGTACCTACCTTATATGCTGCATGGTACCGGTGATGTGTACTGCTCCTGTTTGCTGGCAGCTGTTATGGCCGGACGTTCGTTGCAAGAAGCCGCAGCGTTCGCTGGCAATTTTGTACACGACGCGATGATCGTATCCGCCAAGCAACCCGAGTTCCGGGACCGCGGCGTAAGCTTTGAACCATTACTGGGTAAAGTGTGCAACTTGCTCGCATAGCCTCTTGGTATTCTTTGTGCGTTCAAGAAATACCAAGATGAAGAGTAGTTTGTTTTAAGCTTCCGCTTCAACAGTTACAACGAGAGGGACGGCAAAAGCCGTCCCTCTCGTTGTAACAATCATTACCTGGCCGCGATTATCTCTCAATGCCCTACGAGCCATCTTCACAATTTTCTTCTCCAGGCCACTTGTCGCTATCTAACATAGGAAGACACAGCCACGTAGCAACGAAAAGACCTGCTATGGCTAAAATCGTAGAAATAATGGCTGCGAGCGAAGGTATCCACGTGGCCTGATCGGAGGCAAACCAGGCTGTGGCACACACCCCCAACGCAAGAATAGCAGACGAGAAAATAACACCCAACCAATCAAAGAGGCGCGTTGCACGCAACCGACAAACCGACAACGATCCCGCAGCTAACAACCAACTTGCAGCCATACACCAAATGGCGGGTTGCGTCAGTAAAAGCCCAATATTCAACTGCACATTAGTATTTATAAAATTCCAATGCGCCAGAACGTCCCAGCCAAGAAGGTTCCCCGATCCCAACGCGGATAAAAGCACAGCCACCGCCAACGAAAAAGTTGTCACACCCAACGCTTTCGCAGGAGTAAGAAAAAAGCCCGCAGAAAGAGGCATGAGCTGATTACCACCCATTGCGCCCGCAAGGGGTACAACCAGCGAGGTTATTGCCTCCGCATTGCCTGTGCGGCCGACAAAATACCACCATACTGCCGTTATAACCAGCAGCACAACACCTGCCGCGGGTGCACCTTGAGCAAGGAAAGCTGCAGCAAGGCCGATGTAGGCTAGCAGCGCGCCAAGATGGGGCTTGAGTGCACCTGCCAGCACAATAAGCGAGAACAGCCCCCAGAACAGCGGCGCGCTGGAACCAGCAAAACCACCAATCTGAGGTAAATTAGCTAAGGAGACAAAAGCAACTAGGGCGCACCCTCCTGCACTCAAGATACGACAAGCGATGGCGGCCCGACGTGGGGTGAGGCGCTCTCGTAAAGGAACACGAGGGACTCGAGAGGTCGCGGCATCCTCAGCGGCATCCTCCTCGTCGTCATTGTCGCCCTGGGCATCCCCCACAATAACGGCCAGCTCACGATGTCCACGTTTTGCGTCACCGAGAAACTTTTCCATTTCCTCGGAAAAGTCGGTAACGCTCTCGTAGCGCTGCTCCCGATCGGGATCGAGTGCGTAAAATACCACATCGTCGGCAGCTGAATCTAACTCATCCCAGCAGAGCGACGGAAGCACTAATTCCGCATTTTCAATGGCCGCTTCAGCTCGATCGAGATCCAATGCGAGAAAAGGATTCTGTCCCGCAAGCATCTCGTAGGTAACCGCAGCTAAGGCCCACTCATCACAGCGTGCATCGAGACTTTCGCCCCGCATCTGCTCTAGTGGCATATAGCCGATAGTCCCGCCTCCCGCGGCACCAAAACCAGAGGCATCCGCAAGCGTTGCCAAACCAAAATCGGTCACCTTTACTTGCCCTTGGCGGTTGATTAGTACATTATCGGGCTTAATATCCAAGTGAAGCACCTGATTTTCGTGAGCTACCTCAAGAGCATGCGCCACCGACGAAAATACCGCTGCCACCATATCCAGCGTCAAATAATCGGCATAGTCGCGCAATAGCCTCGACAGGGTAATACCCTCGATATATTCCATGATTAAGTAGGCAGTTTGTCCCTGCATTTCAAAATCGTACACGGTAACAATGTTTGAGTCGGTAAGCATGGCGGCCGTACGTGCCTCGTCTAAGCCGGGCAGATGCGTAAGCGATCGCATGAGGGGTAAGTCGCCTTCGGGACGGAAGGGGTTATTGAATTCAGGAATATCAGAAGTATTAGGAATATCCTCCCAAGGAGGTACACCATCCCAATCTACCTGGTCATACGATGGAAGCTCTACCGCATTGGCCCCGGGCAGAGCCGCACGCGCAGCATCCACTTCGTCCAACTCAATACACTTGATGGCAACCTTGCGCTGAATACGAGTATCCCATGCCACCCGAACAGTACCAAAACCGCCCGCGCCGGCCTCTGCAATGAGACGGTATCTACCCAGTATAAGTGTGTCTTTAGCCATACGCCTTCCATGCTGCGGTTGAGAGTCGATGGTAGAAAGCGGCAGGAACCCAGCGGCCAGCCGGTAAACATCATGATACCGCATCGGCAGGGTGCTGCACATAACATGCTTGAACACGGCATCAAGCGTAGTTACTTGCAATCAACCCTTGAAATCACGCCAGTTCCTTAGCCAAAATGCCGTGAACAATCCCTTGCCAAGGCAATTCAACTGGAGTATCATGTTCACTCGCTTCGGCTTTTGCCGAAGATATGGGATGCGGGTGTGGCGGAATTGGCAGACGCGTACGGTTCAGGTCCGTATGGGGGCAACCCCATGAAGGTTCAAGTCCTTTCACCCGCACCATTGAATTCTAAAAAGCCAGGCACATCGCCTGGCTTTTCATTTCAACTCGTTTAAATTGTCTTGATTCTAATTGGCAAAGAACAGCTCTAGGTCTTCTTCAACACTGCCAATGCCAGCAATACCAAAGTTCTCCACCAGCACTTTCGCTACATTCGGCGACAAGAAGGCGGGAAGCGTGGGACCCAAATGGATATTCTTCACGCCTAAGGCAAGCAAAGCCAACAACACAATAACCGCCTTCTGCTCATACCAGGCAATGTTATAAATAATGGGCAATTCATTCACGTCATCTAAACCAAAAGCGTCCTTCAAAGCTAGCGCAATAACGGCAAGAGAGTAACTATCATTGCACTGCCCCGCATCCAACACACGAGGAATGCCACCAATATCACCCAATTCTAACTTGTTGTAGCGATATTTCGCACATCCTGCCGTAAGAATGATGGTATCCTGCGGCAACTGCTCAGCAAAATCGGTATAGTACGAGCGACCTTTTGCGCGACCATCACAACCCGCCATAACAACGAATTTCTTGATAGCCCCACTGTTCACTGCCTCGATAACCTTATCGGCTAAAGCAAGCACTTGGGTGTGAGCGAAGCCGCCAACAATCTCGCCATTCTCCAACTCCACAGGAGCGTCACAGTGCTTTGCGTGTTCGATAATCGTCGAGAAATCTTTCTGCTCGCCAATGTCGCCAGGAATATAGTTACAACCGGGAAAGCCAACAGCACCCGTAGTATAAATGCGATCAAGGTAACTTTCCTTTGGCGGAACGAGACAATTTGTAGTTAGAAGAATAGGGCCATTGAACTGCTCAAATTCCTCTTTCTGCTTCCACCACGCATTCCCATAGTTTCCAATAAAGTGATCGTATTTCTTAAAAGCTGGATAGTAGTGTGCTGGAAGCATTTCTCCATGAGTGTACACATCAACGCCACTTCCAGCCGTCTGCTCAAGTAGCATTTCCAAATCGCGCAGATCATGCCCAGACACGAGGATACCCGGATTGGCCCGTACGCCAGTGGAAACAGTAGTAATCTCAGGGTTTCCGTAAGTTTCAGTATTCGCCTTGTCTAGAAGCGCCATAGTGTCTACGCCGTACTTACCTGCCTGCAGCACTAAAGCCACCAGATCGTCCACCGTAAGCGTATCATCGAGGGTCTTTGCGAGGGCTTCCTGCATGAAGGTGTCAATTTCTTCTTGATCATAGCCCAAAACTCGAGCATGATCGGCATAAGCGGCCATACCTTTTAGTCCATAAATAAGCAACCAGCGTAAACTACGAATATCATCATCACTCGTGGCCATGACGCCCACTTCGGGGGCCTTTGCCAAGAACTCCTCTTTATTTGCTGGCTCCCACAACGCAGCATCAGACAAGTCGTTAACAGTTTCTAGCTGCTTTCGAAGTCCCGCGGTCTGTTGCACTGTATCTTCGATACGCAGAATAATGGCTTCGTCGTCGAAATTTGCATTGGTAATCGTAACAAATAGATTCAAGGCCACACGTTGACTTACTTCAACCGGAACGACCTTTCCTTCAGCTCGCAAACGCGAGGCCACTTGCGCTAGGCCACGTGTTACGTACACCAATACATCTTGCAGATTCGAGGTATCAGGCTTCTTTCCGCACACCCCCGAAATAGCGCATCCTTTATTCCCGGCGGTTTCCTGGCATTGGTAGCAAAACATCGGGCTTTCCATAGCTGGCTTCCTCTCTGAGTGGTTCACGTCCATCGGAACAAACCTCCCCTACTCTTCGTACACGCAATAAGCCAAAGTACGAGGGGTTTGCAACACCTGTCCTCACTATAGAAAGAGTTTGTGCACTCGTATGTTGCATTTACAACAAACAGAGGAAGAAGCCAAAGGAAATTGAGTCAACAGGTCTTTACGCAATAGACTCAACTACCATAAGCCGTCGCCCATCTGCTTACCAAGAAGATCAGCTTGCGCAGGCCGCAAACATTCGTGTTCAAATACCGCACTCTCAACAGACCGACCAAACACATATCCTTGGATAATCTGACAGCCCCATTCCTTAAGCTGGAAAACCTCACGAGCAGTCTCTACCCCTTCAGCCAGTATCTTAAAACCCAGCTGTACAAGCAACCCGATCATGCTTACCAGTGTTGCAGCGCCTCGTTCGTCAACCATTGATTCTCCAAAAAACGAGCGATCAAGCTTGATGGCATCGAACGGAATATCCTTGAGTACAGGGAACGACGAATACCCTGTCCCAAAATCATCCATAACAATCTTAAAACCGTGCGTCCTTAACTTATTTGCCGCAGCAATAAGCTCCTGCTTATTTTCTGCAACAACACTTTCCGTCAATTCTAGTTTAATAAGTTCGTGAGGAATCTCATATTTACCCACAATAAGTTCGAGACGGTCAACCAGATCGACGCTAAATAAATTCCTACGCGAGAGGTTGACGGAAATAGGAACGCACTGCAAACCGTCATCGAGCCATTTGCGTAGACTCACACAAACACACTCGAGTACGAAACGATCTACCTGGCCGATAGAGCCACTCCGTTCTAAAATAGGAACAAACTCGTCGGGCGTAACCAACCCAAGAATCGGCGAGTTCCATCGTGCAAGTGCCTCGGCGCCGCACAGTACGGGCATACTACCGGTAATATCGTATTGAGGCTGAAAGAACGCAAGAAACTCTTCCTCCAGTGGGGCAGTCGACATAACACTCTCAATTTGGCGAGAGCGCGTGGCCGCAGCAGCATCCTGCTCGTCGTAGTGGACGATACGCAATTCTAATTGGCTCTGCGCGCGTTTCAAGGGTACAGCCATATTCTCCAAAATAAGATTAAGATCGCGACCGAAATCAGCTGCCTCGAGCGGGTAGACGCAGCACTGCGATACGATGCGATACTGAGAATCGGCGACTCGAGCTGCCGATTCAACGCGGTTCATAAGCCCCACAAGCCTCACGTCGAGGCGCCTAATGGTAGGTGATTCTATCAGCATGGCAAACCGATCGCCTGTTAAATGTGCCACCAACTCGCGCCGATTTAAGTCTGACTTCAAAAGACGTGCGATATCGCGCAAACAAGCGGTACCTTCGTCGAAGCCGTATATAGTATTAAAAAGCGAAAATCCAACCAAGTTGAAAAGCACGAGAGAATAGCCTCCCTCGTAATACTCAGATCTCGCCGAACCCTTACGCATGAATGCAAGTTTGTTATCAATACCGGTAAGCCGATCGGAAAGCGCTTCACGAGCGAGTATTTCCTCAGTCCGGTGACGCGCTCTTAAAATAAGATACATAAGAAGTGACACGACGACCACCACAAACAAAGCCATCGCAACGGAAGCGACGAGTGCAGTGAAATTTTGGGCGTTGAGATACGTGGCTGGAACAACTACGTTTATAAACCAATCGTTAATACCAACAGGCCGAGAGATAACAAACAGCGTTGTGTTGTTTGGCTGAATGACCGTAGCGGAGCCGCCTTCAGCCTGCGTAAGATTTGATCTCATCTCAGTAGACAAACTAGCTTCCGTATATTCTGCTGAAAACAGATTTACAGCGGCGGTAGTCGTGCGGGACGGCCGCAGAAGAACAGCACCCTTCGAGTCGACAAGGCAGACAGATCCATGTCCTCCAAACAGGCTGATATCAATAACGCCCACAAACGCTTCGGCCGAAGTAACACCGACCAATATTCCAATGGGAGCTCCACCCTCACGCTTTACATCGAAAACGGGCACAGAGAAGGCAATAACCTGTTCTCCTGTCAATTTATCCTTATAAGGAACGCTAACGTAATCGTCGCCATCCATAGACTTCCCAATAAAGTCTTGTTCAACATAATCACGAGAGACCAAGATCCCTAAGCTTTGATCGTAGGCAGTGCTATCTCCCTCACGATCAATTACTCCCACACGCAAAAACGATCCCGAGTCAACTATTTCCTGAAATCGTTCGAGCAAATTAGCATTATCATCGATATTCTCCTGCGTAATGAAGGCAGACGCTCCATGAAGGATGTTAAACTGGCCCTCAAAAATAGCGCGAGCATTGGCGCTTTCAACTTCGGCAACTTCCCCCATGAACCGCTTGAGCGACGATTCAGTCTCCCGCGAGATAACATTGATGCACACAATTAAAGCCGCAATGATAATAAAAAGGCCGGCCCCGCATACGAGCGCGGTTTTAACATTGCTTTTGTATGAATACTTCGATTCAATGTCCTCGTGGGCGGGCACGTACCACATCCTCAATCATCGTCATCGACTAGGTAAGCAACAAGTACGCTCTGCGCCAGCATATCAGACGAGCCCCCCGCAAAACCCGATACGTTTACATGATGGCACCTACTTACGATTCCAGATACACAAAGATAGCCGAACACTACAAGTCCGGCTATCTTGTAAAGTGTTAGTTCAATCTAGCGTGCGCCGCCGCCTCCGCCAAACCCTCCGCCACCGCCGCCCGAAAAGCCGCCGCCAAAGCCGCCGCCATCGGAGAAGTTCCCGCTAGCACCCGACATGGCAGCTTGGGCAGTAGACACGGTGTTAGCAACTGCGGTATGAAATAGATCGCCTGCGGACGGCATAACCGAACCCTGAGGACCATACATCGGCGCATACCAGAACCACCACGGCACGTAGCCATAACCACCCACCGTACCCGCATCCCCTTCAAACAGTTCGGGAACGTTAGTCTGCAGCTCTTTCATAACCTGCTCGGCAATGCCGAATAGGTACGCATACACCATAAACTCGCCCCACACCTTCACATCGGTAGGAGGACGCTCATCCAAGGCTGAAAAGTCACGCAACCAGTTTCGCAGTGCCTTACACTTCGCCACAAGGTTATTGCCCTCCACACTGCGGCGGGGCAAATAATTTCCAATAACACCGAGCGCTACAGCGGTAGGAAGCATAAATATCAACGGGATAAAGTTTCCCATAAAAAAGCCGATAGCTAATCCTGCGATACCAACGACAACGGCCAGCATAATTAAATAGCCCTGATATCGTTTGCTTTTAGCCTCAAAAAAATCTTCGCGGTTCGTTTGAGCGGAAACGACACCCTGCCACGTGCGCAGCTCGTCAACGAATCGTTCTGGGTTATCCTTACCAAACGTCTCGATAGATCCAAACCACAACGAATTTTGCCCACCAGCAACGGTATCAAACAGCAAATCGAGGGCGGCGCGATCAATGGGGTCGGTTATCTTATCTGCTACGGCAGGCATACGCGTAAGATAGTAGTCATCCACCTTTTCAGTACGACCTAGCGACTTTGGCTTATCGTAACTACCACTGTCGATTCGAATAGCGCCAAGATGTGACAGATGCATAAGCGTAGCGGTAAAGTCGTCTTGACTCTCACGATCCCAGCGCCATAAGCGACCTATTACAGCTGGATGAACATGAGGATCGGGAACATCGCGCCAATACTCATCAGTAAAGCTCGGCTTATGTTCTTTGCCGTATTTGAAGTACGCACGTAGCGCCCAAGCAATAAGCAATACGCAAATAACACCGCATCCAATAACAAACACAAGAGAAAACATGCGGTCGCGATTTGCTTGGTCTGCCCATTTTTTCTCCTCGCTAAGCACCTGATCGAGACGCATTTCATTTGCATGAAGCTTCGAGGCATCAGTCGATAGATTCGTTAACCAAGCAACCGGAAATACGACACGCGCCTCGGCAAACTGTCCCGCGTTCACCTGCGGAACTCGGTAAGTAACGGTGCCGTCGGCATTTACCGTAACCGTACCGTCAAGCGGGCCATGCCCCCATGCTCGCACATTGTCACCCGGCACAACCTGTGTACCTTGCGGGACGGGCAGCGCCAGCGTCATGGTAACGTTGCTAGAAGCTTCCTGCCACTGACTCCCAATATATTTCCAATACAGTTCGCCGATGTCTTTATAAGCTTGAACACCGTTCGTTACGGTATAGTCTAGTTCGATGGTCACCTTTTCATCCGAAGCGTTAAAAAAAGCGTACACCGTATTTTTGGGAGCATCAAACGAAAAGGCGTTGGTACCTGGCCCCCCTGAATCACGCCACGCTAGTACAAAGGGAACACTCGACATCGTTTGCCATTCACCCGTTACGACCCCATCTTCATTTACACGCGCCATACGCATGGAATTGATTTTTAACTCAGCATTTGAGGGCAGACCGTCGAACGTCCACCACACCGCCGTAAAATCACCGTTGAAGTCAAACGTGCGCTGCTCTACAGCGTGCAACGAACCATCTGTCTCAGCTTGTGCAGTAATGTCAACTTTTGGCATGTCGTAAGATTTTGCGAATGCCTGCCCCGGAGTTCCGAGAGCAAAGATAAGCGCAATGGCAAACACACCAACTCCAAATAGAGTCAGCGCAATACCGCGCCAAGCCAAAAAACTACCTTTGTTTGTGCTCATATACGGATCACTCGTGTTTTGCACGTTTATGCTCCTTGCAAGTTCGGAAAGGTAACGGTATCATAGCGAACCGCACCTATTATAACGCGGAGAAGTGACCGAGAGGCCGAAGGTGCTCGCCTGCTAAGTGAGTATGCCCCAAAAGGGCATCTAGGGTTCGAATCCCTACTTCTCCGCCACCTACGGGTAATTTTGCATTATTCTTCCAATTTCAACACTGCATATAGTTCTTCCCTGCTGTGTACGCCGAGTTTTCGGTAAATGCGGCTGATACGCGCTTTTACCGTTCCCTGAGCAACAAACAAGTTTGCTTCTATCTCCGCGATGGGCTCTTTACGCGCCATGAGTTGTAGCACTTCTTCTTCCCGAGGACTCAAATTATGTTCCTTCGAAAGGTCTGACACGCGCATAGCCAGCAAGCCAGGAGAAAACACATCGTCGCCATCAGCCTTATCCGACGCATGTAGATTAATACCCCATTTTGACGATAATCGCTTTTCGGTAGCAAATATCATCACAAAAGCGACAACAACGACAGCCGTAATACCAAAATGCAGCATATTGTTTTGGTCTGTTGTCAAATAAGCACTCCCCGCAGCGAAAAGCATCCATCCTGCCATCTCCGTCAAATAACGAATGCCCCGCTCAATGCCATTCAACCACGCAGCACTAATGCCAAATCGATAAGTTATATTGCTAAGAATAATCATGATAAACATGGAGAGCATCGTATAGCCTGCATCATAGCATCCTGCTGCAACTTGATAATTCATTGAGAGCGAGGGTGCAATAAGGAGTAATCCTATAGTCATAAGTGGAAACGCCAGTTGATAGATGGTGTCAAAATTGAACCACTTCGATGCGGACAATACACCAAAAAACACGAAAGCTGTTACCAACAGTGTTCCCACGATGTTCCCCGCGATAATCGGCTGATCAGGTAGCGAGCCAAACCCTGTCGCAAACGTACATACCGCCATGAGCAAAATAGGTTTCCACGGTACATCCCCACGATCAACCTTCGTCATCCTACGCGGCAGATCAACATCAGGGATGTGTCGCATAGATCGCCGAAGCCAAGACAGAGACATAACTGGCAACACGATAGATAGAGCGGCAAGATAGGTTGCATCGAGCCCCGTAAACAACCAGATGATTAACTCCCCGAAGAATATGCCTGCCGCATGGTATACCGCAACACGCAGCGGGTTAAGCGTTCCATAGAACTCGGTCCACATGAGAATAAGAAAACCTAGCCCTACACCCGAAGCTAACAAACCCATCCATTTCAGAACTTCAGATTGCATGAAAAAGCAGACGAATACGCACAAAGCAGACCCACCTGTCATAAGCACGGCAGTCGCCCTAACAATGCAGCGATTCGACCAAAGGGGAGCTATACGACAAGCAAGCAGTGCGACAACCAACGATGAGGTACCTATAGCCCCCTCGAATAAAGCATAGTCGGAAAATCCCATTACGGGAAACGCATCGAATCGAAAAAATATCGCTAGCCACGCGCGATATAAGCCAACACCCAAAAACGCAACAGGCATAGCTCCAATACGCGAAAATATACCTTTCCAGCGTGCGAGAAAACCTTCAGCCACGGGCCCACTCCCCTAAACTACCTACTTTTCAGCTTCCCCTTAGATACAGATGCCACCGTAGGCTCACCTTGCCTTGCTGGTAATCATAGACCCAAACACTACCCCAAACCAAGGACTTTAAAGGCTGGGTTACAAGTTTAACCTCCCCAAACAGTTCCATCCTTAAACGATGGTGGTATGTTGAGCCCGTTCCCCTCCGGCAGCATAACTGAAACAAGAGGCTCTGCCGTAATACCGGACAGTGGGCAAGGGAGGCCTCCGGGAACAGCCAACAAAAAAGGGAGGAAAATCATGGGTATTTCACGTAGGCAGTTTCTCACGGGATCAGCCATTGCCACAGCCGCAGGAGCCCTGTCGCTTACAGGATGCGCACCTTCGGGCAAAGCGGCAGCATCAAAAGCACCAAACGACACCAGCATCTCAACCGTAGGTACCGGCATGGGCAAGCATGGCAGTATCCAGGTGGAGGTGGTTTCCAATGGTGGCAAGGTAGAGCGTATTAACGTACTTACATCACGAGAAACTTCTGGGCTTGGTGACACCAGCATGGATAAACTTACCAAGCTCATCGTAGACCACCAAACACTCAATTTAGACACCGTCACAGGAGCCACGCTCTCCAGCATGGCCTTCCTCGGTGCCGTATCCGAAGCGCTTGATGCTGCTGGCGAAAAATCATCAGAATGGAAGAAGCGCGACAAGGCAATACAGCCTGCGTCAGAGAACCTGGAGACAGCGTACGATGTTATTGTCATCGGAACAGGAGGTGCTGGATTTACGGCCGCCATCAGCGCCGCAAACAAGGGTAAGAAAGTTCTGCTTATGGAAAAACTTGGGGTGTTCGGAGGCTCCACAGCCCTCTCTGGTGGGGAAATGGCTGTTCCCAACAACTGGGTTCAGAACAATTCAAACATTGCAGATACCCCGGCAACCCTTGCCGAAGACATGCTAAAGGGTGGTGACTATCGCGGCGATCCGGAGTTGGTGAACGTTATAGCCAACGGGGTATTCGATGCAGCGCAGTGGCTCACCTTTGAAGGAGGGGTATCGTGGGAGCACGACCTGCTCTTCTTTGGGGGACATTCCGTCAAGCGTTCAATCATTCCTACCGGGCACATCGGTAACGCCATGACCACCAAGCTTACCACCCGCGCAAAGTCTATCGACAACATAACTCTTATCGATAATACTAAGGCAACCGAGCTACTTAAAGACACGGATGGTCACATCAGTGGTGTCAAAGCTACTAATATCGCAACGGGCGATGACCTATCGTTCACGTGCAAGGCTGTCGTAATGGCCTGCGGAGGATTTGGCGCAAACGTCGAAATGCGCGCCAAAGCAAACCCGAACTTTGGCGACCAGTTCAACTCGACCGATTCGGTAGGAGCCCAAGGCGATGGTCTCGACATGGCTTCGAAGATAGGTGCCAACCTTATTGATATGGACCTTATTCAAACGTATCCTATCTGCGACGTAGACACGGGAGCGCTTATTTATTTAGACGATATGCGTCTAGACGAGCGCACGGTTATGTTCAACAAAGAAGGTAAACGCTTCGTGGAAGAACTCGGTCGCCGCGATGTACTCTCGAAGGCCATTCTCGCGCAGACTGGCCAGGTAGCATACGAAATATGGGACCAAAAAGCCGCCGACGACACAAAAGTTGTAGATATTCATGCCGACGAATTTGAGAACCTTACATCACGCAACCTTTGCGTGAAAGCCGATACTATCGAAGAGGTTTGCGAACCGTTCGGTATCGACGCCACAGCCCTTAAAACAACCATCGACACATGGAACAGCTATGTTGACACAGGGAAAGATCCTGAATTCAACTACCGTGGCAAGATGTCCAAAATCAATACGCCACCCTACTATGTAGTCGTATACAAACCCGCCGTACACTACACCATGGGAGGCTTACACATCAACCCAGCCGCCGAGGTTCTCGATACTTCAGGTACGCCCATTCCAGGATTATTCGCCGCAGGTGAGGTGGCTGGACACAAGATGGGAACGAACCGCCTCGGCTCCACCTCGATGGCCGATATCTATACCTTCGGCCGCGTAGCAGGCAACAACGCTGCCGATTTTATCGCCTAACCGATCCTCTACGGTTAGAGCACGCCCCTCCTTAAAAGAACCGGCCTTTACGGGTCGGTTCTTTTAAACCACTTTCTCTATCGCTTCCATGGTGGAGTAAAGGGCCGTCTTGGACGATTATCAACCGGAGTCGTTTTCATCGGTTTACGCTTGTACTGAGGATGCTTCCTAACAAACACAGCCCGACAAATGCGCGTTACCATCAAACCGATCAATGCTGCACCCAAAAAAGTTGACGTTAGTTCGAGCACAGCCATGTTGCGCTCGATAAGCGCATAGACGCTTGCCAACGCAAAGAATACCGAAATTGCGCCCGTCAACACCGTAAACAGCTTAATGAGTATTCCTTTAGCGCGATTAGGCGAATAACGCCACGCTGCAACCAAGTACACAATACCAGCAACAACCGCAAGTACGATCAGTAGAGGTACGATACGGGAGAGCCTTGCCACCATCGGCCTTCTCCTTTCGTCGCCTTATCCGATTGGCCCACAGAAAACTATCGCGATTGCCGGCAAGCCTGCCAAAAGGACAATCGCGATAGTTTCGTATTAATATGCTTTAGAACTGAACCTTGGGTGCAGTTTCGGCTCCCGCTGCTGCATCAAAGCTTTCGCGCTGTTTAAAGCCCATTGCACCCGCGAACAGAACTGCCGGGAACGTCTGAATTGCAGTATTAAACTTCATAACCATGTCGTTGTAACTCTGGCGCATGTAACTGATTTTATCCTCAGTATTCGACAGTTCGGTCTGTAACTGTTGAAAATTCGTGTTGGCCTTCAAATCAGGATAGGCCTCTGAAACTGCAAACAAACTTTTTAACGTACCCGTCAAAATATTGTCGGCCGCCATCTTATCCTCAGGGGTTGAAGCGTTCATTACCGCGGAGCGTGCCTGAGTCACAGCCTCCAGCGTTCCGCTTTCGTGGGAGGCATAACCTTTTACGGTTTCCACGAGATTCGGGATAAGGTCAAGGCGGCGCTGCAACTGCACATCAATTTGCGCCCAAGCGTTATCCACCATGTTGCGAAGTTTAACAAGGTTGTTGTACAGGCTAATGGCCGCCACAACCAGCACGACCACGATGACTAATACAATAATGAGAGCGATATTCATAGTTCTCCTTTGCTCGGTTTAATCTATTCTACCATCGCACCGCATAACGTGGGAAACACCCTTGGTAACAAGTTTCTATAATCGAAAATAGCAGTCGGAATAAGAAGTTCTCTACATACGCGGAATTACCGTCGCCTTTGCAGAACCAAACGCAGTCGTACGAGCCCACCATCCCTGCTGTCGCGCCGCGGCAGACAAGCGACAAGCGGCGTCAAAGTCGCTGCATACCACAAACGTAGTAGACCCACTACCACAAAGCAAAACACTCTCAACTCCCAGTTGAGCACCGGCCCACACGCGCATGTCAGCCAACACCGGCAAAAGCTGCTCGGCTGCGGGGGCCAGATTGTTAAACAGCGGCACCTCCTGCGCCTGCCTTGCCTGAAGCGCCTTCTGTTCAAGAACGGTGGAAATCGGATAAGAACACTCATCAAATGCGCAATAAGCAGCAGCGGTCGACACACCCGAATCAGGCTTAATAAGCACAAGCTGCTTCTTCATCGGCGCTAAAGAGCATTCAAACACCTCACCTGCGCCACCGAAGCGAGCGCATCCTCCATAGAGGAAGAACGCCACGTCGCTACCGAGGCTACGGGCTGTTTCTTCAAGTACTGGATCGTCCGGGGCAATCCCCCACAAAGAGGCGGCACCCACCAACGCAGCTGCCGCATCCGATGATCCACCCCCTAGACCAGCCTGGGCTGGAATATGCTTTTCCAGATGCACCTCAATTGCTTCATGCTGAGTGCGGCCCAACCGTTGAGCTAACTGTACGATAGCCCTATGAACAAGATTATCTTGAGAGGGTAACGCTAGGGGGGCAATTCCCTCGCGCGACGACATACTTACTCGCACGGTTAGCCCTGTTGCATCGTCGGCTCCGGGTTTCAATTGCATATAGAGCACATCGTGCAAATTTACCGCATGCATAATATTCATCGCAGCATGATAACCGTCGTTGCGACGGGCACCAACGCCTAAGAACAGGTTCACTTTGGCTGGTGCAACCACTTTTACCATGCCGGGAGTGGTTCGCGCCAACTGATCGTTCATCTGTGTCGACCGTGCTTCAGCAAAAAGATCGATCTTATGTTCTACTCTCGCCGCCACCATAAATCTCCCTTACTTTTTCTTACGCTTACGCGCGAAAAAATCGCGCAGCAGCATAGAACACTCGTCACCCAAAACGCCCGACGCTACCTCGAATGAATGATTGAGGCGTTTGTCCTCATTGATGTGATAGAGCGTACCAAGAGCACCAGCTTTCGGATCGGCGGCACCATATACACAGCGGTCAATACGCGCTTGATGCATAAGGCCTGCACACATAATGCATGGCTCCAGCGTCACATACACGCTACATCCCGTCAGTCGCCAAGCGTCTAGTTCGACCGCAGCTTGCCGCATAGCAAGAAACTCCGCATGACCCGCAGGATCGCGCGTCGTCTCTCGTAAATTACAGGCTTGCGCAATAACACAGGGGTCGGCCATCGGACGTCGGGTGGCAGGATCAATAGGCTCGTACACGACCACAGCCCCGATGGGAACCTCTCCCAGCTCGGCTGCTCGTCGCGCCTCCGCCAATGCTAAACGCATATAATCTTCGTCGTTCATAAAGATCATTATAGGCGATGGCTTGCTATCGTTTATAAGCAACACGAGATATGCGTGTAGAGAAAGTCATATTCAACAGCGCGAAATAGAAACGACCAAGGAAAAGTCAAAGGATAGAAGAGTCTCTTCTTTGCCACTTCTACCCCCCGCTTAGCAACTTCACTTTACGGATACATCTTTTTCGTTGGGTCAAAACCGGGAATATGCTATCCTGATTCCACGCTTTGTTGGGATGCTTCTGACAGCAGAGTGTTGCATTCGCTCATAAGCAAGCGACGCAACACTCTTCCATACGAGAGCTCAACAAGAAGCGCGGTTAAAACGCGGAGGAATGGCCGAGTGGTTGAAGGCGGCAGTCTTGAAAACTGTTGACGTTCACGCGTCCGTGGGTTCAAATCCTACTTCCTCCGCCAGAATCTGGCACATTCACTTCTGCATGTCTCTCAATACAAATATCAGACAATCATGCTCCCAAGCGACGCCGAGGAATAAAAAGTACCTTTTGGACACAGTTAGATACTTTTTGCGCCTAGGTCGGACACCTCTTCCTGCTTATAGTTCCCCTTAACCCGAAAGACCCGGGTGCCACGCAAGGTCCCGTTGGAAAGCGGGCAGAAGGAGGGAACATGGCACAGCAGATAAGCCGTAGGACGTTCGTACAGGGAGCCGCGATCTTAGGTGTTGGGGGACTGCTCGGATTCAGTCTGACCGGCTGCGGACCACAGGCCCAGCAGCAAGCTGCAGCAAGCTGGAAAACGGGCACTTTCAGCGCCGACGTTGTAGGGCACAACGCGCCGTTTACCATGAATGTGACATTCTCCGAGAACGCCATAACCGCCATCGATACCGCCACAGCGCAGGAATCGCTCGGCGTGGGTGCCTTTGCGCTCGAAGATCTATCAGCAAAAGCGATGGAATTCCAGACACTGCAATACGATACGGTAACGGGTGCCACCATGTCGAGCATGGCCTTCACCCAAGGCCTCGAGGATTGCGCTAAACAGGCAGATGCCTTGAAAGATCTGAAAGCCTCACCAGCCCCCGAAGAGACTGTCGAGGCGGAGTACACAGCCGATGTCTGCGTCATTGGCGGCGGCGGTTCAGGCCTCGCAGCAGCCATTTCCGCTGCACAGTCTGGCGCAAAGGTGATCATCCTTGAGAAGTGCGGCATCGCAGGAGGATCGACCAACGTATCCGAGGGCGCACTCAACGCCGTCGACCCCGAGCGCCAGCAGAAACAAGGCATTGAAGACTCCATTGAAACGTTTTACAACTCCACCATGGAGGGTGGACACAACCTCGGCGACCCGACCCTTGTCCATTACCTGACCGACAATGCCCTCGACTCCGTGCATTGGTTGGAGTCTCTCGGTGTCAAATTCAAGGACGAGTGTGGCTCAGCTACCGGTTCATTGGGCCAACGCAGCCACTATCCAGCGACACCTTCAGGCAACACCTACATCCGCTCGTTTCAGAACTTCGTGAAGGACAACGTCGATTCCGTCACACTGCTGCACGAAATGAGAGCTACCGCGCTCAACCTAGATGCCAACAAGATCATTTCGGGTGTGACTGCCAGTTATCGAGATAAACAGGACGTAGTGATAAACGCGAAATCGATCATCATCGCCACAGGCGGCTTCGGTGCAAATGTCGAGTATCGTCAGAAAGTTAACACTGGAGTTTGGTCCAGCGTTAAGCTTGACGACACCATTGGCTGCACCAACATCAAGCCATGCGCGCAGGGCGAGGGCCTCGGCCTTGCCGAGAAGGCGGGTGTCGAACTCATCGGTCTCTCTGATATCCAGCTTCACCCCTGCGGTACACCAGGGACGGGCCTCATGGAGGATATCCGCACCTCGGGACGCAACCGCATCTTTGTAAACAAGCAGGGCAACCGATTCGTCAACGAAGGCGCCGAGCGCGACAAATTATGCCAGGCTATCTTCTCCCAGCCAGATTCAACATACTGGATCGTAGTGAACAAGCTGCGCTATCCCTCCACCACCGAACCCGACGGGAACGGCTCCACTATTGAAAACATGCTAGCACTGAAGCACATTGTAACCGGCAACACCATAGAGGAATTGGCGAAAGCAACCGAGATGGATGCCGCAAACTTGCAGAAAGCCATCGATACCTATAACGCCGTTGTAGCAGGAGAAGCTGAGGATGAGTTCGGTTTTAAAGCTGGCAATACTACCGATAAGCAAATGACAGAAGGTCCGTGGTACGCATGTCGCAAGGTTCCAACCGTACACCACACCATGGGAGGCATTCGTATTAATGCGAGCTGCCAGGCACTTAACTCATCAGGTGAGCCCATTAAGAACCTCTACGCGTGCGGCGAATGCACGGGTGGCATCCACGGCAGCAACCGCCTAGGCGGAAACGCCATCGCTGACTGCATGACCTTCGGTCGTGTTGCAGGCACACAGGCAGTAGTCAACGCAAAAGCCTAGAAGTTCGCACAACCACGTTGTAGTATCTACCACTGCAGCATCCTCCCTGTAAAAGCGGAAGAGCCAACCCGAAAATGGGCTGGCTCTTTTTTACCAAATATCCTCCTAAGAAGCTTCGACTGTTTCCATGCAGTCGAGTAGTTCTTGCTTGGTATGCACGTCTACCTTGCGGTAGAGAATGCGCGTATAGTTGCGCACCGTATTCTCGGAATAATTGAGCGTTTCAGCAATAACCGTGCGGCTTCTTCCTTGAGCAATCAAACGCGCAATTTCTTTTTCAGTAACGGTAAGTTGAAATACCTCAGCAAACACCGCCAGATGATCGCGCTCAACAGGCAACTTATCTAAAGCAGGGATACCCATCGAAACATCCTGTGACGACATTGCCGCCAACTCGAATCCAAGTGGGTAATGCACGCCCGGTCGAGGGTACACCACAATCACCATCTCAATCAACGCAACGAACGCCATACAAATAAGCAACCATATTCCATGGTTAAGATACGGACCGACCTGATGAACCAAGATACGACCGATGCTCATAGAGAGCAGCGCTCCTCCGTAAACAAAACCATAAACTAGCACCGTCGGCTTAATTGAATGGCGGCCTATCAGGTAGATAAAGAAGACCAACGGTATATAGAAACACGTGATGGCGTTGGTGGAGAAGAAGGTGGCTATCTCCTCCGAACCCGGCCACCTGCCCATGAGAAACGTGATGCTTGCAATCATGAGAAAGTTCACAAAAAACCAGAATCCCGTCAAGCTGAAACCGCGACCACGCACTAGAACCCACCACACTGTCGCCACAATGACCACGACGACCAGAACCTGATGAACAGTGCGTACGGTTTGGGAAAGTTCGCGAATGCGTCCATCAGGATAACCCTGCGCCATACCAATTAGTAGAGCGTAAAGGAAAAAGGCTCCGATGATGGAAAGAAGATAGCCGCGAAGCTGGGTACTATACAGCGTGTCGACCTTCTCTTCGTCGCGACCCTGCAAAACCGCCAGCTCGCCCCCGTGGGAAGAAGATACGACCATCTGTCGAGCCAGGCGTCCCGAGGGGATCTTTCCTTTGTCGACAAGATCCATCGCGTACCAGTAAGCAAACACCGAAAGTGCTGGGATAAATAGGTTAAGCAGCCCGAATACCTCGTGGGATAAATATCCGGCAACCAATGAGAGCAGACAGGACAGAGCCAAACCTCCCGCCGCATAAAAGAAAGCCTCTGCAGGTTTAAGGCGCTGTAGGAAGAACACCCAGATGATCTCCCCTCCAACCAGACCCACCCCACCTATGATAAACCGGGGAACCTCAAACGTTGTGGTGTCAAAAAAGAGATCAACTAGATAGAGCAGCCCCGAGAGCGTCATAAGTACCAGACCAGACCAGACGAAGAAAGCTTTTGAGGCATGGGAGAACCCGGTACGGTAGGAAAGAAAGACCAGCAGCCCTATAACCGCCACCCGAGCGATATTGGCCCCAACGGTTACATGACCGTAATCAGCGGAAAAATGCAGATTATAGAAGTTGAACTGGTACCACAGACGCATAAGCCCTATGCCGAAAAAAGTCAGCGAAAACCCTGACAGAAATATCGCTTTGAATGAGGCAAACGAAGTCGTATGCAAAGCCCGATCGACGTCTCCCTGATACTTGACAAAGCCCATCCCCTACCTCCTGCGGAAAGTATACCATCGCAAGCGCAGGGGAGGAGACGTGGTACACCTGCCACCTCAGGGTGCAAAACAGTCGCGCCTTCCTCGGTGCGGCAATCTTTCACAGCACGCAGCACACTCACGGCAGCCAACACATCAAGTCAGATCGATAGCCCTTCCATAATATATTGTGGCTTCCTCCTGTATCTCTTCAGCAGCAATGACACAATCGAAAAATGCCTGACTAGCACAAAACGCATCAACTCCACTGACAAATACGTTACTAAAACAACCTTCGATATATTTATGAACTCCCCAACTTTTAGAACGCATCGTCATTACTTTGAGGAAGACCGCTGTCCATCTGAATGGTCAGTCCAAACTTTGACAACTTCATTTCGAACACGCAAGCGGTCGCCGTTTTTCACGCTTTATGCCGCGGCAAACGCAGCAGACAAAGCCATTAGATACATGGTTCTCAAGCTGATCTTCTTCATATACTCCCCCAGCGGAACATGGCGCAACGCGCCACCCCTCCCCGCTTCGCCGAGACTTTATCACGAAAATACTTTCTGCGCAAAATATGCAAGTATTTGAAAACTTATTACCGTTTTTTCTTGCCACTCTTTCCCAGACGACGGCTCGCGCTGGTCGACGCCTTCTCGCCGCGCATGCGACGAGCTTCCTCGCGGCGCTCTTTCACTTGCACGGTCTCCTGACGCAAACCCTGATATGAGGCAAGCCGTGCTTCGCTCAAATCGCCCGCTTCCACAGCGGCACGCACAGCACAACCGGGCTCATTCTCGTGGCGGCAATCGCGGAATCGACATTGCTCGGCAAATTCTTCGACATCAGGAAATGCGGCCCCAATACCCGCATCGGCGTCCCAAAGACCCAGCCCCCGCACGCCAGGCATATCTACAACACAGCCGCCTCCCGGAATAGAAATCATTTCACGGCTTACCGTGGTGTGGCGGCCCTTGCCGTCGCCTTCACGCACTGCCGCCGTTTCCTGTATTTCATTTCCTACAAGAAGGTTAACCAAGCTCGATTTACCAACGCCACTTTTTCCAATAAACACAGCCGTCGTTCCTGGTGGCACCAACTCGCGTACGGCTTCAACACTTGCAGGGTCTTCGGCCGAAACCACTACCGTTTGGGCTGCAGGGCCAGCCAAGACACGTACCTTCTCACACACTGCACACAAATCTTCATCGCGTTCCACTAAATCGGCCTTCGTCAGCACCACGCCCACCTCGGCGCCCGTTTCGAAAGCCAACACCAACTCGCGCTCTAACCGCTTAAAATTCATATCAGACAAAGGCTGTGCTACCAATACCCTATCGAAGTTTGCAGCAAGAACCTGGGCTAGAGCACGCTCAGTAGGATCTTTGCGCACGAACTCTCGTGACCGCGGTAAAATCGAATCGATAATACCTTTGTCGTGTTCTTCGGGTACCGACACCTCCACCCAATCGCCGATAACCGCACGCAACCGTTCATCTTTCACTAGGGCAGTGGCATGTTCACAGCGCACCAAACGTCCCTCTTCGGTACGCACAAGCGGATACCCGCGATCCAATTTAACAACTTGACCTTTCAGTAGAAACTCCTTATCGCCTAGCGTTGGCGTTCGCGCAAGTAATAGAAAACACCAACGAATGCCAGCCCAACCACCACCGCAACGACTCCTGGCAAAAACGCATTAGCATCAAATTTATCAAGGTGGTACTTACCTTTTTCAACCACGGTAACTGCCTCGGCATGCAGATCAGTCAGACCTTCGTGCTCGGGACACACCAAATAGAAGGTACCCCGCACCTGTAGCTTTGTTCCCGTCATGCCGTATTTCCCGAAGGTATCAATCTTTGCAGCAGCCTCAGGCGTCATGGACACCGAAATGGTAGCGGTCGATTCATCTTCCACAGCAGCTAACGTAATCCATCGACGCTGCCCACGCAAACCGTCACGAAGACTGTCGCCAATTACCTCGCCCACCACCTGCACGGTCTGCCTATCGAAATATGAATCAGCCTCCGCAAGTGCCGCAATGGAAGTATCGTAGATAAATGAACTGTCAGGGCGCTGCTGAGGGTTAACTAAATTTTCATCTTCGTCAGCAAAGGCGTGCGGCGGCATGAATACAAGCAAGACTAGAAGCGCCATAATAACAACGAAAATTCTCGGACAATGCCGCAGTACTTCCACCCAAGCAACGCGCGCACAAGCGCCTCTCCCGAAGAGCGAAGTTACAAGAGCGCAATCGCTGACAGATAGAACTGTCTTGTTTTTCTTGCCATACAAACTACTCACAACACTCTCCCCCTCTCTGGTTGAGGGGTCCTGCGTTTCGGCTTGAAGGATACAACTATCTCAACAATAAGCGCCAGTAGCGTAATAAACTCCAAGCGGCCTGCCCACATTTGGAATATATAAAAAGCTTCCAGTGTCCACGGCATTCCCGCCGTGGTCACTCCGCTCGACACGCCACCGTTGCTCGCCATTGATACCGATTCAAATATAGCCAATGTCGCATCATAACCGTGGGCAATACCCACCAGCGCGCCCACGGAATAAGTTACCACGTACAACACGAACACGGTCATAGCCTCTTTAACAATTTCAGGCGAAACAATACGACGACCTACATGATTGTATGACACCACTACCCGAGCAGAATCGGGAGCAAGCGTCTCCTTAATGGTAGAGACCAACGATTTCACGATAATACCAATACGTGAAAATTTCACACCGCCCGAGGTAGAACCAGCGCTACCACCCACGGCCATTAGAACCGCCACCACTAAAAATGCACCCGAGGTAAATATTGTTGTTAGTTGGTTTGTAGTTACGTTCACGTACCCCGTGGTAGAGAAAGCAGAAATTGTCATAAACAAGCCACGTCGTAGCATGGCTGGAAGATCAGAAAATTCCAGACTCACGGAAAGCGACGCTGCCAGTACGCACGTCATAACGGAAAGCCACAGAACCATGGTGCGAATCTCTATATCTTTAAAAAACACTTCAATGCGGCCTTTCCATATTTCGGAATGAAGCACGAAGTTGATAGACCCCAGCAACATAACCACCATGAGAACCACTTCAAGAGGGAAAGAATGGTAGTACATAATGCTTTGACTCATAGGTGCAAAACCACCAGTCGTGAAAGCCGAAATGGAAAGCCAAAACGACTGAAGCACAGCCCTCAGCGGGTCCATGCCGATAAACAGGCAAACCACCACCATTACCGCTGCAGCAATAATAATGATACCCATGGCAATCTTGGCAATAAACTGAGTAGTTTGAACCACATTAGGAACCACATGCTCGCTGCGACCTTCCGACGAATACAAACTCGCACCAGCACGTTTTCCAAACAACCCCACCGACAGTGCGACCACAATCAATCCCAAGCCACCCAAAAGATGGAGCATAAAACGCCACATATTATCAGCATAAGACAAATGGTCTACATCAAGGACAACACTTGCGCCCGTGGTAGTCAGGCCAGAAACCGCATCAAACAAAGCGTCGAGATACGTCGCATAGTGTCCCGACATAAATAGTGGAACAGCAGAGACAAGAGCAAGCACAATCCACGCAAGACCCGTTACAGCAAATGCCTGTTTACGAGTTAAACGACCAGGATCGATTCTCAGAAAACGCAGAGTTGAACCTAGAACTAAAAACAAGCCGATACTGAACAGATAATGCGAAGCAGGCACCCATTCTGCACATGCTACAGCCGTAAGGAACGGAACAAGCAATACGATAGATGAGAATAGAACAAGCACGCCCAAATAGTGGCCAATAACCCGTAGGTCGTTCAAAGTGAATTGCTGCCACATATTCTAGCCTTGTCGAAACGTGCGAAACATCGCAGTTAAACCATTACTATTCATCAGCCGAACACAACCCTCACAATGATGATTAACGCCCACATCAAAAGCAGGAAACACAGAAGAGAGAGCAGCACGACACCGAACCCTATCAGGGGCGTCATAAGCGACTGGCGTATATGAGGCCTTTTTGTACGCATGCAATCTATTCTAGTACAAAAGAGGGCCCTTGGCATACTCGACTCATCAACAACGCAGAACGTCGTCAAGCTGGCACAAGCAGGCGACTTCCAAACCACCTACCAGACCTATCAGCAGAAAAAGCCTACCACACCACTAGTCAATAAGTACCGTTCACGATTCTCCTGCGCGCAACTTGGCGCGCCACATATCGAACCTCTCCCCGACAAGGTATAATTCCCCCATCTTTTCACGTACGCAGTCGCGTTAGCGCACGATGCGTGAAAAATGCACCGAAAAAGTTACGGTGTACAGGGGATTTCACGTTAGGAAGGTAGAACTATGGCTGAGAACCAAGATATCGATTATTCGTTATCACGCGTTCCTGCTGAAGCGAAACAGCCGTTTTGGCGGGTTCTCTTCATCAGGATCGGCGCGATCTGCTGCGTATCCCAGTTGATGCTGGGCGCAGCATTGGGCTATGGTATGTCGTTTTTCGATGCGTTTCTGGCAACCATGCTAGGTTCAGTATTACTGCAAGTAGTTAGCTGGGCACTGGGTGCAGCGGCAGCCCATGAAGGACTCTCCACCAGCCTGCTATCCCGCTGGGCGGGCTTTGGCAAAGGCGGATCTGCTGTCTTCGGCGGCGTGGTGGCTATCTCAATGGTGGGATGGTTTGGCGTGCAAAATGCTGTATTCGGCCAGGGTATGAGCAGTATTATTCCCCTTACCGACTTCTTAGGTGATTTTGAGTACCCCCTGTGGGCTATTCTTACCGGTATTGGCATTACGCTGCTCGTAGTATTCGGTATCAAAGCTATCGCAAACTTCGCTGCCGTGTTCGTTCCTCTGTTTGTGCTCGTGGTGCTTTTTGCCGCATGGGTCATCCTTCAGGATCACACCATCGGCGAGTTGGTAACCATGGCTCCGCCGGGTGTGCCGCTTACGCTCGGCGCTGCCACCACCATGGTTGCAGGCGGCTTCATTGCTGGTGCCATCTGCACTCCCGATTACGCTCGTTTTCTTAAGAATGGCAATCAGGTATTCTGGATGACGCTTATCGGCACATTCGTGGGCGAGTTGGGCATGAACCTACTAGCAGTAATGCTGGCACACGCCACGGGCACCGAGAACGTCGTAGACCTTATGATGGCAACGTCGGGTATTGTGGGCGTTATTATCGTCGTAGCCTCCACCGTGAAGCTGAACGATATCAACCTGTATTCTTCCAGCTTGGGCCTTGCCACCATGCTGAACGCCCTATTCAATAAGAAGGTTAGCCGCAACGCACTCGTATGGGCGCTGGGCATCGTAGGTACGTTCCTTTCAGTTATTGGCATCATTAACTACTTTACCGACTTCCTAGTGTTGCTGGGAGTAGCTATTCCGCCGGTAGCCGGCATTATGGTTATCGACTACTTCGTGCTGCGTCGCAAGCGCGCCGATTTGGATGCCTCACGTGCCGAAGGTAAACTACCCTCCAAGGTTGAGAAGTGGAACCCAGTGGCCATCATTTGCTGGATTGCAGGTTTCGCTGTTGGCGAGATTACCAGTATCTTTGGCATCGGCATTCCAGGTCTGAACTCGTTGATTTTGGCGGGCGTACTGTACTGGGCTATCATGAAGGTATACGCCAGCATGAAGAAGGTTGACAACATTCAGTTTGCAGAAACCGATCAGGTTCTGTAAACACTATACGTTGCTTATCTTTTAGCTACTCCAAACCCCGCTGTTCAACATACAGCGGGGTTTTTTGTGGGACTCAAATTGTGCTTCGAAATCGTTTTTGTGCATTAAAAAATTCGCCCTTATCAACTAAAGGGCGAATTTTTTAATACGTTCAGCAAAAGAGGAGACGCCTACGGCAACAGTACTTGATCGTAAAGGTCGGGGCGTCGGTCACGCAGATAGGGGCTCGATACGCGGTGACTGATCACATCATCGAGGTTTAGCGCAACATGAAGAATACCTTCAGCCTCGTTCTCCAATTCAGATATCACCCGACCACGCGGATTACAGACCTTCGTATGACCAGGCATAACCAGTTTGTCTTCGCAGCCAAATCGATTTACAGCAGCTACAAACGTCGTGTTCTCCAAGGCGCGAGCGGGAACGTTAATATCCCATACATCCATATCCTCAGCGCACCATGCAGAGGGGCATACCAAAATCTCAGCCCCCTGTAATGCCAGCATACGCGCCACTTCAGGAAAGCCTAAGTCGTAGCATATAAGAATACCTAAGCGACCAA
This sequence comes from Actinomycetes bacterium, assembly GCA_023395755.1. Classification (GTDB taxonomy): domain Bacteria; phylum Actinomycetota; class Coriobacteriia; order Coriobacteriales; family Eggerthellaceae; genus Gordonibacter. The sequence goes on from JAEWYG010000201.1 coordinate 26,301, forward strand.
AGTCGGTGTCAAACACCGGGCTACCCTCACCGGAGCGGAAATAAAAGCGCTCGAGCGCCCACAGATGTTGCTTGTCATAGACACCCGCCAAATTTCCAGCACGATCAATGAGTACTGCGCTGTTATATGCCACACCCGGAAGCTCATGCGTAAGGGCCAGACCGGCCACTATATAACAATGCGCATCACGTGCGACTTGCTGGAGTGCCGTAACCGTAGGACCATCAACCGGCTCTGCAAGCTCAGGAATACGCGGGCCAACAATGTTCAGTTCGTACCCCGTCGAAAACAACTCCGGCAGTACCACCAAATCGGCACCCTGAGAAGCGGCGTCGGTAATCATGCCGCATGCTTTTTTCGTATTGGCAGCCGGATCACACAATACGCTCTCGAATTGGATCAAGGCGAGTCGCGCGACTCGATTTTCTGCACCTGCCATAAATGTCTCCTTCTCGCGAATATGAGCAAAGAGCATTATCACATGAGATAAGAAGGTAGCCAACACACATTAACAGGCTTGGTTGTTTTCAGGCAGTTCAATCAAAGTTCAATCTCGTGCGCAAAAGCTTCAACAAAGCGTGCGTATAGCTTTCTTTCGTCAAATTCCTGAGGCCTTTCAAACGCATCGTCCAAAAAACGCTGCTGAGCACCATCAAGTAAAAGTTGATCGCGCCACGATTCTGCCTTATCGCTCACCCCTTCAAAAGAATCAAAGGTCGAGTAGAGTAAGTAAAGCAGCAGGTCGGCAAACCCCGCAATATCTACAGCGCGTTCCGATGCGGCCAAACTCAAACCAAAATCAACCAATGAAACTCGCCGGCCGTCATAGAGCACATTGGCAGGACGTATGTCTCCATGAGCCAAACCAACAGCATGGAGAGCATCTAATATATCAATTAGTTGGGAGCACACATCAATAAGTTCACTTCTCTGAAAAGCATGCCGGTCTTCAAACAACCAGCTATCAAGCGGCCTCCCCGGCATGCGCGATAAAACGATAAAATAAGCACGTCCTTCACGTAATATACCTAACCACTCCGGCACGCCCGAATGAGAGATGGTCCCCAGCGAGCCCACTTCACGCCACACCTTATCAAGGTCAAGGTTTGCACGCAAAGGCCGCAGCAGCTTAAGTGCAACAAGGTTTCCATTAGGGGAAACTGCCTCAAACGTTACGCCCGAGCCTCCAATTCCCAAGCATGACCCAATGCGATAACCCTGCACTGTTCTGCCGCGAAAGCGAAGATAAGGCAGGGCCACGAACAGATGAGCAAAGCGGACCATATGATCTTCGCCCTTTATCTTGACACTACCGAGGCGTTCCGCACGAAGGACAAAACTTAGCCTCAAGCGGGAGAGATGCGCCACAAGACATGCAAAATCCAGGTTTATCTTCCACTTTGGTGCCGCATTGCAGACAGAACTTCGATCCTGCCGGAATGGAAGCATTGCAAGATGCACAGATTATGGCTGGTTGCTGCGCAACACCAGTGGTCGCAGCCACTTGATGAGTCGCGTGAGCCGCATCGGGTGCTTGCTGTGTCGGCTGTTGGCTAAATTGCTGCATAATCTGCTGGAGAGGGTTTTGCGTTGGATTCTGTCCGGAATGTTGTTGCATGGGTTGTATAGGTTGTATAGGTTGGCCGTAGCCACCTTGGTTGGTATATTGAGCACGACGTCGATCTGAGCTGCTGAATGAACCAAACCCCGACATAAATCCTTTCTGCTGATAGTGAGAGCTGCCGCCCTGTCCATACCGACGCTTCTTTTTACTACTGAACGAGAACATGCCCATAAACAACCACCTTTCAAATATTCAGCCAAATACCTTAGGCGTCCACAAGGACCTCTAACATCAATAAGTAAAAACTATCAGAAGCACCGTACTCAGAAAGTCAAAACGAGGTAACGGTCTTAGGGAATACGATATCTCCATGGGATTCCTCTTTTTTAGCCGTGGTTTGGACGTAATAAAAAACGCTCCGTATACTCGAAAGCAGACGGAGCGTTAAAACTTCAAGATGCGACACCTTACAGCATCAAATCACCAACTGCCTTTACACGAATACAAAGAGCATCACCTAAATACGCCATAGGAATATCCTCCACTTCGATAACCTCGACAGTGTCGGGATCGGCGCCAGCCTCGATAGCTTCCGAGCAGGCCCGCTGTTTTGACTCGGTAATAGCCTGGTCACGAGGAGTTTCAGAAAGCGAGAACACTTTGGCAATCTGGCCAGATACCTGCGCAATGGCAGATCCGATAGCGTTTGCTACGCCAAAGTTAGCCGGACGCAGCACCTGATCGGCTCCCTCCAGATGATCGGGGGCTAAAATGGAGCCACCCCCTACCAAGATAACGGTCACGTCGCCCGCCGAAGTCTTCATGGCGTCAACCGCATCTTCGATGATACGCGTGATTTCCGCATAGGCCGCTTCTACCAAATCGGCATCAAGGCCAGCGACCAAATCTGCATTACCAACACCTTCAACTAAGCCTTTTGCCACGACGATATCGGTAGCAGTAAGGGTGTCACCCCCAAAACAGAAAGCCTTGCTCGTAACTTGGTAACCCACGCTATCCGGACCAACCGTCACGTGACCGTCGTCGTGCTTACGCACGAGAGAACCACCGCCCAAACCCACCGAAACCAGATCGGGCATGCGGAAGTTGGTACGCACGTCTCCAATCTCGACAGCGATCATGCTTTCGCGCGGGAATCCGCGGGACAGAACACCCACATCGGTCGTAGTCCCACCGATATCTACAACTACGGCATCCTTCTTTTTAGTAAGAAACGATGCACCGCGGATGGAGTTCGTTGGCCCACAAGCGATAGTGAAGATAGGATAGCGCTTTGCGTAGTCAACCGACATGAGCGTACCGTCGTTCTGACCAAGGTACACC